>JARGOJ010000657.1 GCA_029210225.1 Planctomycetota bacterium | reverse complement strand
AGTTCGCAGTGAGAGAATCTAAGTAAAGTTGCCGGAAGCCAGCTTCGTCAATGAGGGTCGGCGAGAACCTCTGAGTCCACCCAAAGCTCCATCGCTACTTACACTAGGACTGCGGCCACCTTTTAACATGTTATTGCGAAGGTAGGTATGTGAGAAGCTTCCTGGAATCTTGTAAAAGCGACTCAAAGTTCCGGCTGGATCGGCAAACATCGCGCCGCGCTCGACCACGACAACCCGCTTCGTACCATGATTTCTCGGACCACGACGGGCTTCATTTTCTTCGTGAGACCAAGACCAAGGTGGTAACGCCGAATCATTGGCGCCTTCGTCT
Source organism: Planctomycetota bacterium (assembly GCA_029210225.1). Taxonomy (GTDB): domain Bacteria; phylum Planctomycetota; class J058; order J058; family JARGOJ01; genus JARGOJ01. Next base: position 5,103 of record JARGOJ010000657.1, on the reverse strand, counting down.
CCGGCGAACGCCTTTGGCATGACGATCTTGGCGGGTCCTACTTTGATGGTCCCCTTCGCGAAGAGATCACGATTATTCAATTTCTTAAAGAGATCTGTCAGGGGAAGAAGCTGATAGCCGACCATCTTGTCACTGACTGATTCAGGCTTCTCTGCAGTTCCCGTGGGATAGTAGGCGACACCTGGCTTTCTATTGAAAGCGTCCCGATCGTCCCGGCCGTTGTAAACGCTCACATCGTGCGAGTGCTCTTTGGCGAAGATTTGAGGGTGAACTCGTTGCGAATCAAAGAAAGGGTGGTCTACTTCGTCAACGAATTTGAGGGTTCCACTGAAGCCCAGCGTACTCCCTCCCTTTGTCTTCCAGCGATCCTTCTTATTGGGACTGTAGGTGTGCAATTTATTGCCATTAGCGCTCATCACCATTTCCACTTCATGAAGCGGCTTGGCGTTCTTTCTAACGACGACAATCACTCCCGACATGTCGTTCTCATGTTGGGTCGTAAACCTGAGGAATGAGATGGCGCCGGATTCGCGGCGTGCGTAAAACCAAGAGTAAGTTATGAAGTAGTGAGTTTTGGTCTCCTTCAAATCATAATACATATAGGCTTTTTGATCGCCTTTGGCCGAGTTGTTCCAGTTGTTTCGACCATTGAAATCGTTATCGAAGTCTATCTTTCGAATGTAGTCGTGAGGAGCCCGAGCGATCTCTTGGTATAGGACAGGGGCGTATCGATTGGCGATGTCCAAGATCTTCTTGAACTTCGGGCGAGGTTGATCGGCGATCAATTTATTGAGGTCGTCCATCGACATTGTGGACTTGCCGCTTTCAAACGCGGTGCCGAACTCCCGAACTCCTCTTAGTGAGTCATAGATAGGACGGAACACAGCCACGAGCGCACGACGAATGCGACCAATGATTTTCTCCATGAGCGGTCCGGCCATAATTTCGAGCCTCATTCCGGCTCCACCACCAGCTCCCAAGCTATAGGCGGCTCCCATATCAATGGCGAGACGACCGCTCCACTCCAGCTCTAAATTGAAATGAGCTTCAGCGCCCACACCGGCGTGGGCCTCGGCATAAGGAATAACGCGAATTTTGAACAGCTTGAGGTCAACATCAATCGGCATGCGAACGCTTGCCTTGACCGTCGCACCCGCGCGCACTTCATTGTGCATGATCAATCCGTCAGTGCTGATAATATTGGTGCTATCAAGCTCCGCTTCGCTGGCAATATCAATGACCTTCGCGAGCAACATGGCCGAGACATTGACTGGCTGATTCTTTAACAGTTCAAAGCGTTTCGACTTTGCGTCAACGCTGGCGACTGTGAACTTTGTCTTCACGGTAAAGCGTGCGCCCAAGCCTTCGTGAACTCGGCCAAAGTCGTCCGTAAAAGAGAGCTTTCCGGCCTTCACTTTTGTCAGGCCCTCGACATGACCGGCTTTTAAGTTGAGTGTACCGAACTCGCCTTTGATCTCTTTTTTGAAGAGAGTTTCAACGAACTTGTCTTCTTTCGCGAGCAGCACCAAGTCTTTCACAATGCGGCTGTCTCGGCCGAGGTTACCCCGGCTCCCCGAAGACCAGCCGTAACTGCGCTTGGGTCCATTGAGAGACGAGTTCGCCTCAAGAACGTTGAGCTTGATGGTTGAGAGTCGCCGCAATCGCTCAGCGATCACTCGATCGAAGGCTTCCGAGACGAGTGAAGTGAAAATACGATCAGGGATGCTGTCCAGGCGTCGCATCTCTTCTTTGTAGACGATCGCGAGCACCCTCTTTGAGGTGATCTTTAGAGCCTTAAAGGTCTCCTTAAGGTTCGCCATGAGGTGACGAGCGCCGTGAGCCTTAAAGCGCATCTTGGCTTCGTTCACAAAGCCGTCTATTTGATCTTCAGTGACCGATTCTAGATGTTTCCCTTCTGCTTTCAGGAACATCTTCATAACGTCGTTTGGCAAGTCTGCGAGCTCCGATGGTAGCTCTTTCAGATCTTTTCGCTCCCGATCAGACAGCTCGCGGATCGAATCACCCAAACGCCAATAGTCGTCTTGAGCGTGCGCTAAGCTCGGAACAGCTGCCAGCGCAGCCACAAGTAGGAAAGTTGCTCGATAGTTCATAGCACTCACTGTTATGTCATGATGTGTAAGAAGAACATACAATCATGTCTTCTTTGCTTCCTTTGTCAAAGGGAAGCTTGGGACCACTCATATTTCTAAAAGTTCTGTTACAAATGGGATCTTCAATTTTCGCGAGGATAGGACGACGTGGTGAGGCAAAGTCTCAATCTCAAGTTAAGAGTCGTGCTCACAATGGGCGTCATGATCCTTTTGGTGATCACCGCCCACACGATAGGGCTCATCACCTTCGTGAATTCGAGGTCCTCTCTCGGAGAGCTTTCTCGGAGCCTCTTCGGGCAGATCTCCGCGACCACGCAAGAAAAGGTTCGGGGGCACTTCCAACCAGCGGTCAACGTCGTCAGGGAATACCAAACACTCGCAGAGCGCCGCCGTCTTCCGCTGGACAAGCTCGATGAACTCGGGCTGATTTTTGCAGAACGGTTACGCGCAGAAAGTAGCCTTAGCGAGATCACCTATGGAGATTCTCTCGGCAACTTTGTCGGAAGCAGCCGCGCTAAGGATGGCCAAGTCGAGCTTCGTCAGAGCGTTCCGAACAGCCATGGTCGGAGTCAGAATCGTCGCCAGCTCATTGCCAAGAACGGACAACGAAGCCCCTTGACCACCAACAAGAAGAGCTACGACCCCCGAGAGCGCCCTTGGTATCTTCTCGCCGCGAAGTCAAAAGACATCGTCTGGACCACTCCCTACACCTGGTCCAATGGCGACATGGGCATCACCTGCGCGGTCGCCCTGCGTAAGGACTCGAAAGTCCTGGGCGTGTTAACCGCTGATTTTCGTCTCAACTCGCTGTCAAAGTTCTTAAAGACCATTAAAATTGGCCAAACTGGCCAAGTCTTTCTCATGAACCGGAAAGGGACAGTTGTCGCGCAATCCTCCGAGTCGAAAAAATCCCTCGATCCAGTGAAGCAGCTTCTTAGCGAAAACAAGGAATGGCAGGAGATGCCAAGTCTCAAGCCTGTCTTTCACGACCTCGAATTCGGAGGTCAAAATTACGCGACAGAGATTCAATTTTTTGAGTTGGAAGGAGGCTTGGATTGGGCGACCGTGATTGTTGTCCCAGAGCGGGAATTCCTTGGCAACGTCTATAAAACAGCGCGCACGACATTCCTTATCGCCGCCATAGCTCTGCTCATTGCCATGATCGCTGCGTATTTATTTGCGGCGCTCTTATCGAACCCTATGCAACAAATCGCCAACGATCTCACGCGAATTGGTCAATTTGATCTTGAAACTCCGTCTTTGCCGTCGAGTGTCATCAATGAAGTCGAAGTCATGACCTCTTCCGTTGAACGAATGAAGGCGAGCCTGCGTTCTTTCAGTCACTATGTCCCTCGGGAGCTTGTCAGGCAATTGGTGAAAGCGGGTAAAGAAGCCGAGCTTGGCGGTGAGCTTCGCGTGCTCACCCTTCACTTCTCCGACATCGAAGGCTTCACCTCCATCTCGGAAGGTCTCCGTCCTCAAGATTTAGTGACGGATTTAGCCCAGTATCTCGACACGATGGTCGGAGTCTTAACGCACCATGAAGGCACTATTGACAAGTTTATGGGAGATGGCATTCTCGCCTTTTTCAATGCTCCGGTCCCGACCTCCGATCACGCAATAAAGAGCTGCCACGCCGCCTTAGAAGCGCAGCGGGCCCTCGCACTGAAACGTGAAGAATGGAAGAGCAATAATCAACCGGAGTTCCGCGCTCGGATCGGGCTCCACACAGGGGAAGTGCTTGTCGGCAATATCGGCACCACCGAGCGGTTTTCCTACACAGTGATTGGCGACGCTGTCAATCTCGCCGCACGCCTCGAAGCCCTCAACAAGGCCTATGGGACCTTTATCATGGCGAGTGAAGAGACGCGTCGACAAAGCGGAGATACATTTGAATGGCGCCGTTTAGACAGGGTCTCAGTCATTGGCCGAGCTGAGGGTCTCGACGTTTACGAATTGCTGGCCCAAAAGGGGATGCTCAGCGAAGATCAAGCGCAATCCCGGGATCGGTATGAATCCGCGCTGTCACTGTTCCACGATCGGCAATTCAGTGAAGCGGTCGCTGTCTTAGCAAGCCTAGCGGAGAAAGCTCCCGAGGACAAAGCTATACAGTTATTGCAGAGCCGCGCAAAGCAATGCCTTGACAGCCCTCCGGGGGATGATTGGACCGGGGTCTTCAAGCAATTGGTAAAGTGATCTCGTTGAACAAAACAGGGCTGACTCCCATTGCTGGTGTTGGCCCCGCTTCGTTAGGTTACCGCTTTGCTCCGTCCTCAGTTCATTCTTTGTTTTTTGACTCTTCCGCAGGCATGAGCAAGATTGTTGTCTTTAGTTTTACAACGGAGCGAATGTCTATGCCCTTTTGTTTCTTCCCAGTAAACTTCATGTCCGTTGTAACATTGTGAACTAACTTATTCAGGAATCCCCCAGTCACGTCGAATTGGATGAGACCTTTGCTGTCTTTGAATTCGGTGTCAATGTCGTAGACCTTTAATGTAGGGGTTTCTTTTTTGGTTATTGTTATTTTCGTATCTTGATTCGTCTCAATAACGGCGACGTCACGGCCATTTTTATTCTCAATGCCCTTTAGAGAAATCTTGTCAGTTTTCACAACAAATCCAAGAGGATGATCGGTCTTCACAGGCCCACGTGTCCACTTCTGCCCAACAGAGGTGCTCTTCTCTGGAAGAATACTCAAGAGCCCATCCATTTGCTGCTGCATGTTTTTATTGCTTAGTTGAAGACGAATATGCTGTGCCACTTGGGCATTGAGTCCAGGGCCCCCGAGGTCTTTGATGACAGCCTCCGCAATTTTGTTAATGCCGACGACCTTTGTAACCTTACCGCTTGAGGACACAGTCATTTTGAAGGGATTATCGACCAAAGCTGTAAGAACTTTGACTTGAGGATCCTTTCGATTGACAGTCTTATCCTCGGAGTCAATTTTCCTATCTCCTCTCACGCCTTTGGTGTTGAGAATCACTCGCTTATA
>JARGOJ010000656.1:3395-5440 GCA_029210225.1 Planctomycetota bacterium | reverse complement strand
GGAGCTTGTGTGAGTATCCGCCGGCTGAAATCGTGATGCCGCCGCGCTCACTGGCGACGCCAAGAGAAACACCGGCCTGATTCATCGGATAGGTGTAGGGGTTCAAAGCTTCAGAGACGGCCGCTTGAAAGATCTGTCCCAAAACAAAGGCTTTGGCCGAACGGTAGTTGGTGTTGAAGACTTGAAACTGCATCGCGGCCTTAGGCTGCTTGAACTTCGTGTCGTGACGCAACCAAACTTCCGCATACTTCGAGCGATAGATAAAGGGCTTCTTTGCGTTCTTTGTCTTCACTAAGTTGAAGTTCGAAGGGATGAAGTTATTAGGTGCAGGGAGCGCCATGTCGCCAACAGGCTTCGCGCTCTTGAGGCGAGTCACGAGAGCAGCGTCCAGAGCTGTCTTAGCATACTTCACCTGGTAGTGAGGCTCGGTCAGATCGGCTTTGAGCTTCTTGTTCAATAAGACAACAACAGCGTTTTCTGGAACGAGGCTGTCAAGCACTCCCCGAATCGCATTTTGGTCGGGCTTTTGAACGATGAACATGTTTCTCAGGAGGTTCTCATGGGGAACAGAGATCATGCTGGCAGCGAGGGATTGAGCCTCGGCGCTTGCCCCAGTCACCTGACGGAAACGGAAGTTGATCTCAGACATTTTGCGCTCTTGCTCAATGAGCTGAGCGGGAAACTCTTTGAGGCCGCGCAAACGATTGATCATCGCGAAGACGCGCTCAAGAACCAGATCGACGTCCTTCAAGCCCTTCTCAGTGAGGCTAAGGGTCATATTGAAAGTGCCCTGCTCGCCGAGTTGACGTCCACCAGCGGACAAGCTTGTCGCCAAGCCTTCTTTTTTGAGCTGCTGCAGAAGGCTCTCACGACCTTCATGACCGAGAACGAAGCCGACGATGGCGTGGGATTTGGAGCGATAATCGAAGGACGCTTTGGGCAACTCGAAGCGGATCCAGAGGTCGCGAACGTCCCGAATAGAGACGATATCGAGACGGTGACCGGCGATGTTCTTATCGAAGAGCTTCATGGCGGCGCGCTTGGCCTTGTGTCCGCGATCGGGAATCGCGTTGAACTTCGAGCGGCTCCAGGATTCCAACTTCTTCATGGACAGCGGAGAGACGATGACGAGGTTCATGATTTTTGAAGAGTAAGTGCTCTCATAGAACTTCACGAGGGTGGCGTTTTTCACGCCGCCCAGGGTCTTCTTGCTCCCTGTGGCGAAGTTATTGTGAGGATGCTTTGGGTTCATGTTGCCGCGATAGACCTGACGGGCTCTCCAATACTCGCTTTCGAGGTTCTTAGAGTGCTCTGAGTCGACGGCGTTGACCTCGCGCTCTGAACCGGAGTCGGTGAGGAGCGGAGAGACGAAGAAGCGGGAGAAGCGATCGAGAGCTCCCTCAAAGGCGTCTGTCTTGACTTCAAAGAAGTAGTTGGTGTGGTCGTACGCCGTGTAGGCATTCGACGAGCCGTTGTTGGCGGCGAGGTAATCTTTGTAATCGCCTTCTTTGGGGTATTTCTTGGTTCCGAGGAAGAGCATGTGCTCAAGGAAGTGGGCGATGCCGGGATACTTGCCGTCGTTCATGGAGCCCACGTTGACCGACAATGCGGCCGCGCTGCGATCCATGCTAGGGTCGCTCACGAGGAAGACTTTGAGCCCGTTTTTGAGGGTCAGGGCTTTCTCAACGCGTTTCTTCGCGGCTTTTTTACCCTGTCCTTTCTTGTTCTGTTTCTTAACTTGCTTCTTCTTTTTCTTGCCGTCAGGACCCGCCAGGACAGGCCCGACGCTCATGGCAAGAAATAAGGCGCAGAGGCCGACTTTCTTCATTGTGCCCATAGTTTCTTCCTTCAACTTCACAAACCAACATTAGTAAGAATGGAGACGTTTGGATCCTAAATTTTGTCGGACCCGTCAAAGTGGTTGGGGAATCACCGAAGCTTCGGTTTCCTCATTGTTTGTAAGGTAGATAGTCCAGCTCACTTCGATTTCGTCTTTAACTTTCAGCGCGCCAAGGAATGCCTGAAAGGGCTTTATTCCAAAGTCG
>JARGOJ010000656.1:0-3385 GCA_029210225.1 Planctomycetota bacterium | reverse complement strand
TTGGACTGTTCTCTCCATGCGCCCTTGTATTTTCAGCGGTCGGGTTGAGCCTTTGAGAGTCAGTTGACCGTCAAAGTTTCGTTGATTCTCGTCGCCGCTAAAATGGGCTCTATAAAAAGCGATGGGATACCGCTCGGCATCCAGCACCTTTGCCCGCAGAGTCTGCTCAATCTCGGCCTTATCGTCCAGAGAGAGTTGATCCTCTTGTAAAACTTTGTTGCGAGTCGCGCCGAGAACGCGGAATCCCTCGATAGGCATGGTGAGCTCCGCCCGCCATTTTTCCCCAAGCTCCCCATCAACGATGAAATCGTAGTCGGTGACTTCTATTTTGAGGTCATGGGCCATGCGGGCCATGAGCCCGGCCTTGAAGGTCCAAACGTAGAGAGAGGATCGCTCGTGATCAACCCGCCAGATCATAGGGAAATATCCTCAAATACGAAACAACGCCTGACCGAGAGGTCAAGCGTCTTCTAGGCTCACAGAGAGCATGAATAGAGATTAGAGGGCAAGGCTCCGGTCGCCTAAGCGAACTGGAACTCACACTCAATCGATTTCTTTGTACCAGCGTTTGCGAGGTTTCTCAGCGCTTTCACAAACGAGAATAATGCGCTCTGAAACAACGTCTGAGCCTTTTGCAGCTCCGTCAACGTTGCCCCAAAACTCGGGGCGCTTGACCTCGGCGAAGATGGTCACGATGGCCTTCTTCTTCCAACGCTTGTAGATCTTCTTTGCGATCGCGTTGCGGTCGGTGGCGCTCTTGGCCTTCTTGATTTCATCACGAAGATCTTTGAAGTTGGTCTTCATCGTCTTGTGAACATCTTTGATGTAATCAGCTCCCTTAGCACCTTGCGGAATGGCGCAACGGAAGTAGTGGGTATCGAACATCATGTGGCCCTTGTAGGTTTGCTTGTAAACCATGGCTACACGATCTGTGACTGTGATTTTTTTGCCGACCCATTTATCCAAATCTTCAGCCAATTTTTCCCGCTTGAGGAAGCGAAATTTCACTTCAGATTCTGCGGGCAAAGTCATTAGGGCAAGAATTGTGAATAAACAGAGGAGCAGGCGCGTCCGACGCATGATCAGCCTCTTTACTTCTAAGAGTGGCTTTGGGTTGTTTTCGCGCTACCCATCACCGATTCCATTGGAACGGCGCGATTATAGTGCGATCGACGACCTGGGGTCAAGCAAAGAGTGTCGAGGGGTTTTTTCGTGGGGGATCTTTGGGATGGTCACAAGTCTTTGTCTTTTCACTTTCCCTTGTTCCGTGCAGGATTTTTTCGTTCTAAAACGGGAAGGCATCACATAACAATGTTGAAGGCTGCAAATGATTTGAGACTATGTCCTCAAGAAACTCGTCTTCGGCGAACTCGACATCGGGTTCCTTCAAAGAAAGAATTCGTTCCTGTTTGGCCTGTAAGGAAAAAGCCTGTGTCCAATGACCGGACCTATGACTACGGCTTGGTTGATCGCTTCAAAGCGGGAGATCAAGACGCGTTCTCAGAACTCTATGAACGTCATCGAGAAACGGTGTACCGAGTCGCCTTCAAAGTTGTTCTCAACAAAGATGATGCCTTAGACATTGTTCAAGAAACGTTTATCACGGCCCACCGAGCCCTCCACAAATTTGAACAACGGGCGGCTGTTTCGACATGGCTATGTCAAATAGGTGTCCATCGAGCGATCGATCTGACTCGCCGTCGGAAACATCGCAGCAGCGAAGCCACTGAATATCAAGCCGCGACAGCCGCATCTAAGTTAACACGGGGAACAACGACCGATGCGGAGCCGTATGATCCTGTCGCTGCAGCCACAAACACCGAGCTTCAACATCGCCTCTCTACGGCGCTCTCCCAGGTCGGAGAAAAACACCGGGATGTCTTCTTTCTCTATTCATTAAAGGGAATGTCCTACAAAGAGATCTCTGACCAACTCGATATATCCATAGGCACCGTGATGTCTCGATTGTTCTACGCTCGGAAAAAACTGCAAACGCTACTCGCTGACTTCGTAAAAGAGAGGAACGCCGGATGAAATTGCCGAACGAAAACCCGGGTCTCTTCGCCCTGTTCGAAGCAGGAAGTGACCTCAACGACGCTCAAACCGCAGAGTTGTTAGATTATCTCGAAAGCCATCCCGACCTCGCTCGGGACATCAATGACTTCGTCGGAGACCTCCAACAACTCAACGTCGAACCCGTTTTTCCCGAAGTCTCAAATGACGACTGGGGAAAAAGTTTCCAAAAAATTACTGACGCGACCCTCAAGCCAACGCCTCCTCAAAACGGGCCAACGCACGGTGAGCCGAATGCACCCGCCGCTGATGCTGCTGGTGAAGGTTTGGCTGGAAGCAGCCAATCAGGGGTCATAATCACCCTCATCGCCGCAATATCACTCATTTTCCTCTGCATGCAAATCACCCCCGATTCCATCGGACCACCACCAAGCGCGCCGAGCAAAACAAATGGTAAAAAGGCTGTCCCAACAGCGAAAAAAGAAGTGATCAACCCGGCTGCGGACCTCGATTCGGAAGACGAGCCCGACGTGATTATCGAAGATCTTGAAGTCTCTGACGACTTTAATCCTCGCGTCACAATGGCCGGTGAAGATGGCGACATCACAATCATCTGGATGGACGAAATCGACGATAGCCAGTAAACCGGTCTTCGACCCTGACAAAAAAGAACGCGACCAATCCATGCAAACACCAAAGCTCATTGACAGACGGACCGCCCTCTCACTCGCACTCGGATTATGTGGCCTCTTCGCTACACAATCCGCCATGGCTCAAGACGCGGACACGAAAGTTTATGTTCGGGTCCTCGCCATCAAAGCGAGCGGCAAGCTCGGCAAGGAAGCCGAGTTTGGTAAGGGCTGCAAACACCTCGCCGGAGCCTTCAAAAAGCTCACCTTCGGTAAATACGAAGTCTTAAAGTCGTTCAAGAAAGAGTGCAAGCTCAGCGAAGTACTCAACTTTGAAATGGGCTTCGACCGAGAGCTAAAACTCACTCCCGCCAAAGGCGCCAAGCGATTTGTCACCGCTGTCTCCTTGTCCAAAGTAAAGAAGGATAAGGACGGGAAGAAGACTCTTAAGAACATGCTCTCTATGAAGGCCAAGTCCAAAGACGGCTCAAGCGTGGTCCTCGGATCCCAAAAGATGGCTGACGGCGATTTTCACTTACTCATCGTCTTCACCGTCCAGAGCAAACCCTTCAAATGAAGCTCTCCGAATTTCAGAGCCTGATTCGCGATCAATACCTCGAAAAAGACAAAGCTCGAGGTATTGACGGCACCTTCATGTGGTTTGTTGAAGAAGTTGGAGAGCTGGCCCGCGCCCTCAAAAACGACGATCGGCAGAACCTCGAAGAAGAATTCGCCGACGTCCT
>JARGOJ010000655.1:4742-5447 GCA_029210225.1 Planctomycetota bacterium | reverse complement strand
ACTTGCCTGAAAGCGGCGGGCTGTGGTGAGCGCGCCTTAGCTGTCTGTATTCTGCTGTGTATCAGGGGCCCCAGCCACAGCCAGCGCATCGTTTTGCGCCGCCTCCGCAGCCGCCTCAATGGCCGCGGGAGCGTTTGAGTTGGCGGCCCAAGGATCAGCAAACTGTCCGTCGTTGGCCTCGGCTTGAGGAGACTCTTGGCTTGGCTCTGTTGCGGGAATGGGAGTGGCTTCGGCGGTCGCCTCGGGCGCTGTGGCCGCACTTGGAACAGCTTCCGCATGATTGGCTGGGGCCTCAGCTGGCTCTTCGGCGATGCTTGGCAAGGTCGCTGGATCGATAGCTTTCATGCGAGCGGTGCGCTTGACAAACTGCTGCGTCGTTTCGAGTTTGGCAACCCCCGCGTTTTGTAGAAAGGAGCGGATTTGATCTCGGGGGACTTCACGTCCGAGGTTCTTTGCGAGCACGTCGGCGAGCGCTTTCGTCGACCAGACGTTTGTTCGCCGTCCGTAAATCTTTGGAGAGAAGCGCAAGCACTCGCGAATCATCGTTTGCACATCTGCTTGGAGTTGGCTGTCAACCGGACCGGGGGCCTTAGTGACCAAGGCAGGGGCCAGGTCTTTTTTCGGACGCGCTTTGGGTGGTGGCGGTGTTGTTGCATTGGGAGCTGGGCTCGCGGAAGTCACTGGCGCGGCGGGCGCAGCGCCTTG
>JARGOJ010000655.1:0-4692 GCA_029210225.1 Planctomycetota bacterium | reverse complement strand
AGGCCCTCTGCTTTGTAAATGGTCAGCCAGGGCTTGAAGTCGCTCACTTCACAGAACAAAATCTCTGCGATCTCACGCCTCGTGCGCCCATCATGCGACAGCAAAACCGCGTGGAGTCGTTCTTTGAGAACAACGTCCTTCGTGTTGCGAAAGGCATCCCAGGTGGCTTGGCAAACTTCGGAGATCCGTGACATAGCGCCTCTTCCTTACAAGAATCATAGGAATTGTAGGGTACAGGCGCCTCGAATGGAAAAAGAGAATCTTTACAAACGCTACAAAGCCTTTGTTTTCAAGATTTCCACGACGCTGCGCGAATCTTTTCCGAGAACCCCACGATCGCAATTTCGACCGCGCTACAAGCTTCCTTATGACTATAACGTTGCAGACCTGCAAAAGGTTTGCTCCGAAGTTCAGAGAATTTTCAAATCACATCGACAAAGCCAGAAAAACACAGACTTCCACAGCTATGTAAGAAAATCAACAGCGTCCAGGGCAGGCAATGGCCCCTCTCACAGCTCGCCGCAGAAACTTTCAAACCTTAACCTTTACGTAAGGGTTAGAGTGTGATCCTATGAATGTCCATTGAGGAAAAACCGAATGGACCTCCAAGCCGTGCTGAAAGGGGATTGATGCTATGGCACAAATTGCGCCGACCAACAAAACTCGCCGTCTCTGCTCCGTATCCGAATGCGAAAACACAGCCCATGCCCGAGGACTCTGCGATAAACATCGCACTCAGATCCGTCGCCATGGACGGCTCACTCCGGAGAGAGAATTAGGTCAGCCGCGCCCCAAGCTCCCCTGCTCGGTCGATGCTTGCGATGCCCTACGCGTCGCTCGTGGCCTCTGCTCCCGCCACTACTCTCAGGTTCGGCGCCATGGAGAGATTCTCCCCGACCGACAAAGGGCGCGCAGCCGTTCACGCATCGAGGCTTTCGAAGGCTTCAGTGAATTGCTCGGGGCGCACAAGGTCTTCCCTAAAGCGAAAACAGAGAGCTTCCCCAAGAAAGAAGAAAGCCCAAAGCCCCGCTCCTTCTTCCAAAGCTCCCGAATGGACAAAGAAATCACCGAGCTTGTCGGCCTCGCGGTCGTTGACGTTTACCGCGGTCGCCCAAGCAGCCTCCGAGGCGAGCTGAATCGCGAACAGCAACGCCTCGTTGACATTTTCAGAATGCTCCGCGCTCACAGACGTGGGGGCGGAACCCCCCGAGTCACCGCCAGTCACTCCGGCATACCCAGCGACCAGATTAGCCTCTGGAGGTCTTTCGCCGAACACTCCGAGTCAGAGGCTTCAACGGCCTTCGTCGGACGGGAAGAGTCGGTCGATTTCGCCTGGTTGCTCGGCCTCTACGCCGCCATTCGCCGCTCACCGGCCGGCAAGTCACCGCGTCCACTCCGGGTGCGCCTCGACAAAGAAGAAGCCGATGAGCTCGCCGAAATCACCGAGCGCCTCTTCGGCCGTGCGCCAAGCATTCGCAAAGTCGACAATCAATACGATGTCTTCTTTGGTTCCAAGGAACTCTCCCAATACCTCCATGACATCACTCAAGGAAACACTCAAGTTCCCTGGGAGCACCTCGTAACCTCAGAAGAGCGCCGCGCATTTCTTTGCTCTTTCCTCCAGCGCCGCTGCTCTTTGTCCGATCCTTGCTATCGGCAAGCGTATGGATCCTCAACTGCGCAACGGGCTGCTCTTTCTCTTCGCCCAACTTGGAATTTACCCAGCCTTCGACGAAAGCCGTATCTTCCTTCAATCTCTCCCTGAGTTGAAAAAGATCCTCGACCTCCGGCTCCTCTCCGTAGCCACGCGCCACGCCCGCTTAAAGGAGCTCGTCGCAAACGCTCCCTATGACTCCCTCGATATTGATGTCGAGCTTTACTATAGGGTCTTGGCTGGAGAGAACACTCAGTTAGTCCCTGCTGAGACGCGAAGACGCTGGTTCCTCGACGAGCTCCCTCCGAAAATCAAGCGCTTCGAACGCTTGGCGTCCCTCTTCAAATCGGCGCCGGATCCTGACTGCATTGGGTACCTCTTTCGCGCCCTCGGTCTCTCCGCGGCCGATGGACGAAATCAGGCTGCGCGCCGCTCGATGCGCGACTTGCTCTCGATCGTATCGACCTTGAAGCAGGCTCGTATCCCCATGGAATCCTGGCTCTCGTGGCTCGACATGACCCCAGATGAGATCGCCGCAAAGCTCGGAGGCTTTGACGACTCGCAAATCTTCGCCGGTGGCCGTGAGTTCTTTCTCACTCCTCGTGCCAGAATGCGCTATCTCCAAGCCTATGGCCTTCAGCCAAACGAATTTGATGACTTCTCGATTTGCTTGGATCACATTCGCTCGGAGTTAGAGCAAGCGATTCACAAATCCAAAGGACAGCGACCCCTAGCATCCAATGCTCTCGTCTTTTCGATCAGCGGTCGGGAGATTCAGAGTATTCGGCTCTCACCAGCCGGTTAAGAAGCAAGATAAAGATCAGGCGTCTTTCGAGAAGAAGTTGAGATCAATCTCAGCTTCTTCAATTTATTTTTTCCACCAAGAGCGCATGCGACGGCTCACCTTACGCCCTCCATGGCTGGGCTTCTTGCCAAGGCGAAGATCGCTGAGATCGTCGGCAAAGTCGGCGAGAGATTGATAGCGGTCTTTACGATCCTTTTTGATCGCTTTCATCACCACCACGTCAAAGTCGCCGTTCAGTCTCTTATTCAAGCGCGTCGGCGGCTTCGGCTCAGAATTCAGAACCTTATTGTATAGCTCGTAGGCCGACTTCGCTCGGAACGGCAGCTTCCCAGTGAGAAGCCGATAGGCGATGACTCCCATCGAGTAAACGTCCGCCCGACTATCCACGTCTTTCTGACCCTGAATTTGCTCTGGCGACATGAAATAAGGGGTTCCCACAGCCGTCCCTGACTGAGTCAGGCCTAGTTCCTCGCCTTTCGCTAAGCCAAAGTCGGTCAACAGCGGCTTGTCTTCTTCGGTCAATAAGATGTTCTCTGGTTTCAAGTCGCGGTGAACAACGCCCTTCGAATGAGCGTGGTCGCCGGCATGACAAATACACTCAAGAATTCGAAGGGCTCTGTCAGTCTTGAGTCGCCCCGCTTGGAGATGCCAGTCAAGGCTGTGGCCGGCCACGTAATCCATCACAAGATAGTAGCGCTTATCAACTTCCCCATAATCGTAGACTCGTACGATGTTTTCGTGGTTGAGTCCCGTCATGATTTCGCCCTCACGCACGAAGCGTTTGACGGCTCTTTTATCCCGAACGAGATCATCGCTGAGGATCTTAATCGCAACAGTCACCTTATATTCCGGGTGAGTCGACTTATAGACGCAGCCGGACGCCCCACGACCAAGCTCCTCGAAGAGGGTGTATTTCCCAAAAGGGTAACCCTGAGGAGAGGTGCCGGTGATTTCGGTCGCTTCAAGGTCGGCAGGAATCATCCCTTGAGAATTCATGGCAGCAGCTGGTATCGCTTGCATTTGCTGTCGCTGATCGATCTTTCCCCCGCCAAGAATCGACGGAGGCGGCTCGGTCTGCTTCGATGGTGGCAAGATCGGCGCCGGCATATTCATTGGAGCAGGCACCGCCATGGGAGGAGGTCCTATAGGAGTTGCCATGGGTGGTGGCAACATGGGTGGCGGGGACATGGACGGTGGGGGAAGAGGAGGCGGTGGATGAAAGGGTGAACTCGCCGGCATCGGGGTGGGAGGATTTTGCCAGTTCGCATTCGGTTCTGGCATCTGCTGGGCGTATGCACCGCTCTGAGGCCTTTGGAAATGACCGCTTCCCGGGCCAGGGGCATTAGGACCAGGGCCTTGAAAATTGTGGTTTTGATATTGACCGGGAGAATTCAGATCTTGAGCTGGGGGCATTATTGGAAAGCCACCCGAGTTCGTTTTTGGACCCTGACCAAAGGGTGAGGCCGGTGCATTGTCAAGGTCGGGTTGGATAGGAAAGGCGCCGGTTGATGGACGTTGTGGCCCTAGATTTCCGGGAGGAGTAGGGCTCGGAAACGGCATCGCGGGGAATGGGGCCGGCGGGCTTTGGTGGGGATGTTGAAAGTTTGGATTCTGCTGCAACGGAGGCGCGGGAAAGGGTGGGGGTGGCTGGAACGGAGAGGCTTGTCCAGGATTCATGACAGGAAAGGGTCCAGAAGGACTCGGCGGGCGAAATGGAGAGGGGGAACCGAGGTTCGGCACATTGGGAAAAGTCTGCCCGGCAGGGTTTGGAACATTGGGAAAGGTTGGCCCAGTCGGGTTCGGCCAAGGATTTTGCTCCATTCCCGGCGGACGTTGAAAGCGACCGGAAGGAGGTGAAGCCATCGGATCAATGCGTTGATTCGCACCGCTTGGGGAACCGGAGAGGTTGGGAATTGGAACCGGACCGCTTGGAGAAGAGTGAGGATAAGGCACAGCAGCTTGTGGTCCTGATCCAGGGCGATTGGCGATCGGCATTCCGCTATTGAAGCCTTGCTGATCCCGCCCTTGGAGCTGAACTGTGGGGCTGTTTGGCGAGCTGAATGGAGGGGGTTGAAAGGATCCCCCGGGGGGCGTGTGAGATTGGATGCTGGGTGGCATCGGTTGTAGCGGTTCAATATCTTCCGGGGCGGCGGTGGCAATGGAGTCGAGGGAAAGCGGCGCCTCAAGCGCGGCAAACTTCTCGCTCAAATCGGGACCCTGAGGACCAACAAAG
>JARGOJ010000654.1:4199-5469 GCA_029210225.1 Planctomycetota bacterium | reverse complement strand
GCTTAAGCACGAGTCGATAGTGTTTTGGGCTTTCGATAGGGAATTCCAGTCTCAAGGTACCAGATCTTTTGAAAACAAGGCCTAGTTTTCTGCGCTCGCCTTCTCCAATATTAGAGCGAGTCTTACTCACTTCAATTTTAGTAAATCCCTGTTGTTTGACGTTCTTGTCCGTGAAAGAGACGGCAAACTTGCCGTTGAATTTAACCTTCAGGTGCTCCAACGCTTTCAGCGGGTCGTCCTTGATGACAAAGCGAAGACCGACAGGATCGAGAAGCCGCGCTTGAGCTTGCTCTATGTTTTGACCGTCGACTTGCTTGCGCCAGAGCGTCATGCATTGTTGAATGAACTCCGGCTCAGACTTCCGGAATGCCTGGAGTGTCTCTGTTGACCCTGTATGCCAGAGCGCCAAGCTCTTTAGTAATTTTGAGAATTTAGTCGGTTTCTTGATGAAGCTCACTTCTTCAAGGGCTTTGTCGTAGGCCCCATGAATTAAGAAGCGAAACGCTCGGTCGAGATTGCGGCGGCGAGGAATTGGGGTCAATTTTTTCCAGGTCTTCCAAGTGACGATCGAATCACCAATGGTCATCAGTTTATTCTTCGAGTTTCGGACGAGTAAAGAATGCTTGTCGTCTGCGAAGACTTCTGTAAGCCTTTTCCCCTGTTGATTGTAGAGCACGACCGTCGAGCGCGACCCCAATTTAGTTTGCCATAGCCACCCCGCCGCATACTCATCAACGCCATCGCCATCGGCGTCAATGGTGGTGATTCCTCCAAAGGGCCAGCAGCCCTTTCTGTGGTCAATTTCAATGATTCGTTTGAGGGTGATATCGAGGAACCAAATATCTTGTCCAAAAAGTGGCACAGCCAAAGATTGAGCGACTCCGTTTTTACGAATGAGCGTGGGAGTCAGGGCGATGGAAAAGTCTAATTGACGGGAGCGTATTTTGGTCAATCCCTCAGAGGACACTCGGAATAATAGGAGGGCGCCGTTGCGGCAGGTTACGAGAACCTGGGCCTTTCCGTCGGCGCTTTGCTCAATGAGTATGGGAGTGTCGATGGAGGAACCGGGCAAGGCTTTGAAGTCAATTTTCTCGCCGTCTTTTGTGAGGAGTATCAGCTTGCCAGCGGTTGTGACAAAGAGGTAGTGATCGATTTTTTTATCATTGTTGAGGTCTAATTGGAGGGCTGGTGCTTCCACTCGACCGGGGGCGGAGTAAGTCCAATCGGCTTTAACTATTTCTTCTTTACTACTTAGATCAAAGGACGAGAT
>JARGOJ010000654.1:0-4189 GCA_029210225.1 Planctomycetota bacterium | reverse complement strand
GAGTGACCCGGCGATAAGCTGGTCTTCCGAGACCGTGAGACCGGCCACGAAAGGCTTTTTAATCCGTGTTTCTAATTTTCGTTTGCCGGGATTCCATTGTTGAATGAAGTGCTTATTCGGGACTAGAATCTCTTTTCGCGTCTTGTCCCAGACCATTGCTGAGCGCATTTTAAGGGCTGTTTTTGTTCCCTCGGTCTGGGTTGTTGTGACTTGGAACCGATCCCAGGTCTTTGAGTGATAGGCTGTTGCCGCTGGACCAACAAGCCAGGGCCCGAGGAAGCGGGGAGTGATTAAGCCGGTGAGGGGATAGGCGCGGGCCTCAAGGCGCGTGGTGTCGAAGCTATCGACACACATCACTTGGCCTTTAGCGCTTGAAATCACAACTTCGGAGTCGCCGTCGGCGTCAAAATCAGCGTCTGCGAACCCATTGATGGCTCCGTCAAGCTTGAACTTCCATTTGAACTCCAAGCCATTGCTTAAACAACCGGCTGAGCCATCACTAAAACCGACGAGGACCTCATCGACTCCATCATTGTTTAAATCAAGGCATTGGAAAGCAGTGATGGCCCCCGTCTTAACTTCGAAGCTCCAGAGAAGTTTTTGTTTGGAGAAACAGCTGATTCGTTGCGGACCGCCGAGGATATATTCGTTCTTACCTCCTTCGACGAATTGCCCTGAGGCAATCCAAGCAACCGTGAAGCCGGGAATCTTATGAACCCAGAGCTTGTCACGGTCTTTTGTAAGGCAATTGATGAGGAACTCTCCATCGAGTTTGGAGACGTAGAGTATCTCGAGACCATCGGAGGGGTCGAAATCATTGATGGTAACGAACCCAAAGGTCCCTGGGAGCTTTGTTCGCCACTTCTCTTTCATTTCTTGGTCAAGGGCGTAGAGCATTCCCTCGGCATCGGGGACAAGAACTTCATTGAGCCCGTCTCCGTCCAGATCCTTAAAAATGGGCGTTCCGCTCGCGACTTTGTGATCGGCCCAGGTCGAGAGGTCTTTTATCTTTCCGGATGGCATCACGGCTAATTGTGTGCCGCCAATGGGGAAGATTAACTCGGGGTTGCCATCACCATTGAGATCCTTGGAGTGGAAAGCTCCAGTGACTTTTGCACCAGAAATCTCGCGAGTCTTCTTTAACACTATGTCGCAGATAACCAGTTCACCTTTGCCATTGAGGGCAATGATGTCTTTGACGCCATCAGCGTCGAAGTCGAAGGCCGCGAGAATGCGTTGTGATTTTTCAATCGAAAAGGCAGCGATGATTTCATAGCTGGGGGATAGGACGAAGATATTCTTATTTGATGAGATGCAGATCTCGGCGCGCCCGTCTCCATCCAAGTCTTCAATCAACGGTGCGGATAGCGGTTCGGCTTTGTTGTCATCTCCCGCAATCGACAGTGTCCAGAGGATCTGACTGGCGGGGGCCACATGGGAGATTGTCTTTTGTCCTTCTTGGATATCGACTTGGAATTTTTGGGGGAAGCTGCCTAGGTGGGTTGTGGTGAATGTCCAAGGACCAGCGACTAATTTTTTGTCCGTGAGGGGAAGCTTGGCGTCCTTCAATTTTATGTCGGGAAAATCGAGGTGATGTCCGGAGATCGTGAGGTCCTTGTGAGCCCTAGCTACGCACTGCAGACGGCCATAGCGCCAATTTGGTTTTAGGATTAAGTCGTGCTCTTGGCTGGAGGCGAAGGTCAGGTTCTTCCACTCGGGCTTATCCTTTTGAAAGCGCTTGTCATTGATATCGATGGTGTAAGTGCCTGGGGGGACTTCGAGGGTGCCTGGGGCGGTGAGGCTGTAATCTCGTTTTTCCCCGTGTATTTGGAAGGTTAATCCGGCAGGGTTACTGACCAGGCGTATTCGCGCTGGTTCAATGAGTGGTTTTTCTTCGGGGCTGAAGTAGATGACGGCGCCGATGACGGCTGTGGCAACAAGGACAACACCAACAAGCATCATGAGCCAGCGGCTGATGTTCGCTCCAAAGCTTCGGTACGAGGCGTGCACCTCTTCGCCTCGCTGAAAGCGGACGAGGTCTTCGGCGAGGTCACGGCAGGATGCATAACGATGGGTGATTTGCTTCTCAAGGCACTTCATGATTATGGCTTCGAGGTCTTTGGGAATGGTGTGGACAATGTCCGAGGGAGCCTCGGGTTTGGCCATGGAGATCTTCACCATTAGATCGAGTATGGTCGGAGCATTGAAAGGAGGCCGCCCAGTGAGCATTTCGTAAAGAGTGGCTCCGAGGGAGTAGACGTCGACAGGGGGGCCTATGAGCTCTCGCTTGCCTTCGGCTTGCTCGGGAGGCATGTATTGGGGCGTCCCGACCATTTCCCCAGAGTTGGTGAGGTTTTTACTGTCGTCGTCTTCGATCTTTGCGACACCAAAGTCTGTGAGCAGTGGCTTGGGGGGATCGGAGTTCTCGAGGAGGATGTTTGAAGGCTTGAGGTCTCGGTGAAGGATGTCGTTCTCGTGGGCGTGGGAGAGAGCTTCAGCGATGGAGATGGTCCAGTCGACGGCTTGATCGATATCGATGGCGTCGACTTCAAGGAGGTATTCGTCGAGGGGTTGGCCGTCGATGTAGTCCATGACCATGTATGACTTGCCGTTGTCGAGTCCGGCGTCGTGGATCTTAACGATGTTCTCGTGAGAGAGTCGCTTCGAGGCGGTGACTTCAATTTCGAAGCGTTCAAAGTCTCGTTCTTTTTGTCCGGTGAGGAGCTTAATGGCGAGGGGACCCGGGTGGTTTGGGTGATGTCCGAGGTAGACGATGCCCATGCCTCCTCGTGCGATTTCTCTTTCGATTTGATAGGGACCAAGGGTTGTTGGTGGGGTTCTGAAAGAGCCTGTGGAGGATCGGAAAGATCCACTCGCCGAGCGGACTGAGGACGCAAGGGACGAGTCTTGGACGTTGGAGTCGGAGTCTTTACGGGTTTGAACGTGGTGTTCGTAGGCGACTTCTTGGCGAATTTGATGGGCTAATTGGGGTGTGATCCAGCCTATTTCGAGGAGGCGACCGCAGAGATCAAGGCCAGGTTGTGATGGAGGGAGGGCCCATACTTCACGGAGTCGCGCTTCTGGGACGGCTCCGCAAGCGATGAGTTTGTTCGCTTGGAGTTCGTCCACGTTCATGGTGATTGGTCCAGATCCATTCGGCTCTTTCTTTCTTGGGAAAAAATTAACAAAATTCGGAGCTGAACTCTTTAATGAGATAAGACAGTCTTCAAGCTTTTACCAGAAAGGAACCTTTGTGACCGCCAATTTAGATACGGCTCAGCGCTTCGGCCAAACGCTCCGGATGCTTCGGGCCAGTGCTGAACTAAGTTTGCGGGAACTGGCTCGTCGGGTCGGTGTGACGCCAGGTTATTTGTCTCAGGTTGAGTGTGGTCATTTGGCTCCTCCGACGAAAGAACGATTGCATAAAATCGCGCGTGTTTTAGGGGTTTCCCCTCAGGATTTTTTACGAATGTCGGGGCGACTCGATCCTGCGCTCGTCCAATTCTTGCTCGACAATCCGCAATGCCAGGAGCTATTGAAGACAATTCGAGATTTGAAGCTCGATTCACGGCAATTGGCGAACTTGACGAACAGCTTGAAAACTCAGGGAGCGGACTGTCTATCGGGGGGTGAGGCTGAAGACTTGGTTAAGAGCGACTTGAGCTCTATTCTCAATGGAAAGCTGTTGTTCTCGCAATTGAATAAGAGAACTCGCAATACATTGCTAAGCTTCCTCTTAGAGGCCGTCGAGGTGGACCTTGATGAGGATGAGAAGGGCTGCTTCTCTCGGGAGTCTGCGCTGCAAGCCTTGTTAAATCGTGAGCGCAAGTCTTCGACGATTGTTGGGGAAGGGATCGCGCTGCCCCATGCTCGCCTGGCGTGTTTGAAGAGAACGCGCTTGTCCCTCGCCGTTCTTTCTCGGGGTATTAATTTCGATCCGGGGACGGATCAAAAGGTTCGCATTGTTGCGTTAATCTTGGCGCCTGAGGGTGATAGCAACGAGCATATTCATGCCCTCGCTGAGATTGCGGCGCGCTTGAACCGAGATGAGATTCGCGCAGAATTGATTCGTGCGACTAGCTCCGAGGATATCGCGACGCTTCTCGGAGCCTCTTTCCTCTAGTGCTCTGTCATCCTTAAATCCATGGTCTCTGACTGCTCATTGAGCCGTGAATTTCGTTAGGGTTCA
>JARGOJ010000653.1:2470-5492 GCA_029210225.1 Planctomycetota bacterium | reverse complement strand
AGAGGTGTTGACGAAGAGAGTGTCGCCGGCAACGAGAATAGAGGAACTCGTAATGTTGTGGGGGAAGACGCCGAGCTCTTCGCGGAGGTCGTAGATCCAGAGGATGTCGCCATCCTTCTTCATATCCAACTTGACCGGGGGCTTGCCCTTGCTTGCGTAGTATTTGGCTTCGTCTTTGAAGCCTTGGTTACCATTCGCGAGGCCGTTCACATCGAGACAGATCACTTGGCAGCGATTGGTCACAATGTAAATGCGGTCCCCGTCAACGGCTGGGGACGAGCAAATACCGAGGTATTCCCAGTCGGAGACTTTTCCGGTGCCGAGCTTGGGGCAATTGAACTGCCAGATCAAGTCGCCGGTTTTCTCGTCGAGGCAATAGACAGCGGCACGGTCGCCTTTGTATTTGGCATCTCTAGGAGTCTCATTGTTGGTTCCAACGAAGACTTTGCCCTTCGAGACGGTGGGGTTGCCATAGCTTTGAGAGCCGAGCTTTGTGACCCACTTCACATTCTTGGTGGTCGACATATCGACATCTTCAGTTTTGGGCTTGAAGGTGCCGGGCTTAATGTCGATGGGAATGTTCTTCGACTTAGCCGTCATATTACGGCTACTGTCTTTACCCCATTCGGGCCAGTCTTCTGCCGAAACAGCAGTGATAGCAAGGCCCGAGAGAGCCAGCAAAGATGCGGACAGCGCTAATTTCTTATCAAATTTCACGAGGCAAACTCCTGGCATTACTTGTTAGAGGTGACGGATACGTTGTCCATATAGACGCGGTAACGACCTTGGGGTGAGAAGGCAAAGAAACCTGGCGAGCCGTTCTTGTGAGGGCTGTCGTGCTTGGCTTCAATGGTCCAATTCTTTGGCTCGTCTTTTCCTTTGAGCCACGCCTTGGCGCGGATAGTCCCGGTGCCATCAGCGTTGAGATCGACTCTTGTTTTGAGGCGATACCACTTCTTAGGCTTCCACTTGAACGGCGCGTGAACCTTAAAGCGGTCATGATTTGAGTTGATCTCGATCCGTTGCCAGTTTCCATCGAGCAAGATGATATAGCGCTGGTTGATCAGGCCAATGCTCGATTGAAGGCGACGGTTTCCATCGCTATAAACATCGGCCTCAATGGTGTAGTTGCTGAGGGAAGGAGGTCCAATGAAAGTGGAGGATCGTTGGAAGAGGACCCGGTCCAATGTTTTGGCGAGGACCTTGTTGCCATCTTTCATGCGGGTTTCCCACTTAAAGCGAGCGCCGATCCAAGCGAGAGGAGGATAGGCGAACTTGACCTTGTCTGTCTTGTGCTCAACCTTGAGGTCGTCGGACTCGAAATCGTATTTCATAGGCAGGGCAGCGAGGACCCGTCCTCGGATGAAGCCCGAGAACTGACCGTAGGTGACTTTGAAGGCACCAGCGCTTGTTTTCGCTTTAGCTCCAGCGAAGATCTCGTTTCCGTTTGCAACGCTCGCGTCGAGCTTGGCTTTGACTTTGGCGGTTGGTGGAATGAACTTCTCCCATTTGAATTGCTCGGCGTTTTTCTTGGTGACAGGGAGCTCGCTAGTCACGCGACCGTTCTTGTCGATGAGGCGGAGCTTTAACTTCTTGAGCTTCCCTGGCTGAAGGACAACTTCCGAGGGGACCACTTGAATACGCGTTGGCTTGCCAACGGCGCCGGGTGCTTTCTCAGCGACGACGACAGGCTCTGGTCCTGGGGTCTTGGCCCCGAAACAGTAAAGCGTCGTGGTTGTGTGAACGAAAATGCGTCCGGCGTAAACGCTCGGAGAGCCGATGGCTTTTCCGTCGAGTGTGACCTTCTGAATCACCTCGGCGCCTTTGTCACTTGGACGAATGATATAGAAATCGCCGCTCCAGAGAGGAATGTAGAGCTTACCGTCGGCGAAGAGCGGAGAAGCGTGGAGCTGAGCATTATCGAGCTTCTTCTTCCACAAGATCTTGCCGGTTTCTACGTCTAAGCTGACTAAGACGCCTTTGGCGGTTACTTGATAGACACGGTTGCCAACCAAGACTGGCGAGGCGGTGAACATACCGATATCAGCGCGCCATAGCTCCGACTTCTTATCGAGAGTGACTGGTTCTTTAGCCTTTGCGTCGGGCTCGGCGCCAAGCTTGATCGCGACCATACGGCCGACGGTGCTGGAGTCGCGGTTTTCACGGCCGTGAATGGCAATCGCTTTGTCTTTATGAATGAGGATTGAGGAGTTCACGCCACCGAAGGACATGGGGAAGCGCCAGATAGGCTCTCCAGTGTTGGCGTTGATTGCCGCGACATGGCCGCAGCCGGTGCCGACGTAGAAGACGCGCTTGCCGCCGCGCCATTCAAAAATGGGTGTTGAGAAGGAGCTGTCTCGGGGGCGAAGACCGGGGCTTGAGGCCCAGACTAGCTCGCCTGAGTGCTTGTCGAAGGCATAGAAACGGCTCTTGGCGGGACCTTGGCGTCCCCAGTTTGAGGTGATCGCGTTGATAATGACGAGATCGCCGTCGATCGTTGGGTTGCCGGTGCGGCCGTTGGGAAAAGTGAGGCGTCCGAACTCTTCCATCATAGACCGTTGCCACAGCTCCTTGCCATTTTCGTCGTAGCAGACGAAGAGGCCTGGGGAGGTCATAACGTAGACGTTGCCGGTGTCTGGATCGACGCTTGGAGAGCCAATCGAATACCGGTTGTAAATGATATCGCTGAGGAAGTCGCTATACTTCTTCTCCCATAGGATCTTGCCGCTGTCGCGATCGATGCAGAGTAAATACTCCCGTAAATCCTCTTTCTCTCCTCTATAACCCCAAACGTAGACTTTTTTGCCAGCGATCACGGGAGTTCCGCGACCTTTGAGCTTCAGGCTCCAGAGCAGATTTTTGCCCTTTGGATCACAATCATTGGGGAGATTGGTTTCAGTCGAGGTGCCGTTTTGGGCGGGACCTCGCCAGCCGAGCCAGCCGCGAGTTTTCGACTTGACCTTGGCCTCGGGTTTTTTCTTATCCGGAGCTTTGTCCTGGGCAAATCCGGTTACGGCGAATA
>JARGOJ010000653.1:0-2460 GCA_029210225.1 Planctomycetota bacterium | reverse complement strand
CCGATGCGTATATAGATGACTTCTTCATCTCTTCTCATTCCGTCTTTAATCTTCAGGTTCCAGCTTCGATCTTGATGTAGACGAACAACCTTTGGAAAGGTTTAGTCCACGCATATTGAATCGTTCTTATGCCAAAATCGTTTTTCACGCTGGTCGAAAGTGCGACATAAGGAAAGTCTCGATGAGGCTCTCCTTAAAGAACTTACATTATTTTGCGGTCACATCCAGACAAACTAAGTCGCCTTTTGGACTTCGCAGGTAAAGTCTGTTCCTACAAAGCACTGGCGCTGACCAACATCCGCTCGACTCTAAGAACTTCTTTTGAACAACCGGTTGAAAGCCTTTTGGGGATGCTTTTGCAATGACAAGCTCGCCGCCATCACTGAGAACGATGAGCTTGCCCTCAGACATGATGAGACAACCTTTGCCAAGGCCACGTTGCTTCCAAACTTCCTTTCCCGTCTTCGCATCGATGCACTTTAGAACAGACTCGTCAAAGCCGTAGAAGTAGCCTTCCCAGCGAACGCATGAGGCCATGTGATTGCGCATGACTTTGTTGCGCCAAACTTCCTTGAGTGACTTCCCGTCAAATTTTACAAGGGCGCAGCCAGTGCCGTAACCTGAGGAGATGAAGATCTCGCCGTTATGGATGATTGGTGTGGCGGCGTTGACGCTGTAGTTGGTCTTCCATGGATAAACAGCCACTTCACTGCCATCTTTTTGATTCAGGATCACGAGGCCGGTTGCTGGGAAGCAGGCGAGGTAATCTTTACCGTCCTGTTTGAACGGGACCGGGGTTGAGTATCCCTCTCCGTAGTTCTTTGTTTTCCACTGACGCTGTCCGCTCTTGGCGTTGAAGCAGGCGATGACTCCGACATCGACGTAGACCTTACCGTCTTTAACGATAGGTGATCCGGAGAAGCCCCAATCGGGAGGGCGAACTCCGAGGCTTTTAGCGAGGTCAATACCCCACTTGACCTTGCCCTTCTTGGCGTCCAGGCAGTGCATGACGGCTTCACGGCTGATCATGAAGACGCGACCATCCGCGATCGCGGGAGACGCGGAGGGGCCTCCGTCGTTCATGTTCGAGAAGTTCTTCGCGTCGTATTTGTATCCCCAGACAGGCTTGCCCGTTTTGGTGTTCAGGCAATAAAAGACATCTTTGCCACCGGAGTATCCAGCGATATAGAGGCGATCTTTTAAGACACTCGGAGCGGTGTAACCGTTGCCGAGTTTATACGACCACTTCCTGCGGACTTTGACCTTTGGCCACTTCTTAGACCAGCTTGTTTCGGTGGTGTTGCCGTTCAGAGTTGGGCCACGCCACTGTGTCCAATCAACGTCTTTCTTGCCCTTACCTGTCTTGGTTTGGGCCGAAGCGGAGCCGGCCAAACAGAGGGTGAGGCCAATTGAGAGAGACAATTTTGATGCCAAGGACATAAAGTCGTTTCCTTCCTTAAGAAGACTGTGTTTATAACCGTCAAGCGCGTCACCATGTCTCTTTATTCATCCTGAGTTCCCTGAGGACCCCGAGGATTTCTTCTTCGAGGCAAAGAATGGGCAACACGGGCCTGCGGTGAGAGATGGTGTTCCTTCTTTGTCGTCTTTGAAAGCACAAATGTCACAAGGGGCCACAAAGAATAACGCGCTCTCATTGGGAAGAGGGATCGCCGGAGCCAATCCCTCTTAATTGTTTCGTGAGACAGGGCTTCTTTTTGGGAAGCAAACCCCGTCCATTGTGAATGACTTGAGCGACTCCTCAAAACTTACGTTTTTTGGTGTCGCTTTTCTTGGAGTCGTTCTTCTTCGTTCCTGAGGCCGTTTTCGAGAGATTGATGCACTTGAGGACGCTGTGATTACGAACAAGCAAGTGTCCGTTTGAGAGCGCAACAGGGCACCAGATCTCATTGCCGCGACGCTTAAGAGTCTTGGTGAAGATCTGCGCGGCGGCGATTTCTTTGTAGCCTTTAGAGGTGGGCTCGACGAGGCGGAGGTAGCCATCTTCACCGCCTACGCAGATCAACATGCCGTCAGCGAACATGACTGCGCCACGGTTGAAAGAAGGTTCGCCGGCGGTGCGCCACTTGATATTGCCCTTGAGGTCAATACAAACAAGGCCCATGGTCTCTTGGCGTTTGAGGTTCCGGTTGCGATTGAAGTTCGAGTAGAGGTGTCCCTTGTAGAAGATCGCAGGGTGAATCTGGCTGCCTTCTTGGTCGATGTTCGCGCTCTCTGAGACAACAAAGCTATCACCGGCTTTGGTGATCTTAATGAGCTTTGAACCAGAGCCGTAGCCACAGGTCAGGAAGAGTTGGTCTTTGCCGACTTGGGTTGCTTCTGGAATGGGATTGCGGGCGCGGTATCCATTGTAAGTCCAGAGGACCTTGCCGTCGTCTGGGTTGACTCCAACGAGAGTACTGCCCACTTGATAAGTGATCATCTGAGTGGCAGCGAGGGTTC
>JARGOJ010000652.1 GCA_029210225.1 Planctomycetota bacterium | reverse complement strand
TAGATGGACACGCAAAGGGTCAGGCAAGCAGTGTTTCCTCCATGCATAGACAAATACAACTCACTCCAATCTCTATCTCCTTCCAACTCTTCGGCTAAATTGGAGCCGAAGAACCAAGTTCCCGGGTACGTCAATTTGAACGATCCGTGGTCCATTTCACATTGATGGCCAAAATCTAGATAGGTGATCTCCGATTCAGAATGAACGGCGCCGTTGTTGCAACCAAAAGCGGTGAGCGTTTGCGAAAAGTCGGAGCCTTCGATTCTAGTGCGGGCTAAGCAAGTAATAGGAATCCGCTCGGACAGGTCATGGACTTTGACATAGTCAAACTCTGGCCAGGGGTCGCGAAGTTCGATAACGGGCAAGGATACAAACGGCAACTGAAGAACCGTTGTGCCTTTCTTCTCGGCTTCTTCGACGGTTCCAAAATTCCGTATCATGATTAAATTCATGGCGGCGGTCGCGTGACTCAAGGGGTCATACATAAAGTTGCCGTCTCCGTCTCCAACGATGGAGTCTTCACCGAAGAGCGTGTTCTGTCCGATGGGCATCGCAGGTATTTCGTTCGCTTTGTTCTTTTCCGGATCAGCTGCTAAAAGGACCGCGGCGGTTTGAACACCACTAAGTTTGGTTTCAACGAGTAACTGCCAACCGTTTGGGGTCTTGGTCCCAAGGGTTAAGCGAACAAATTGCATGTCCCCGTCCCTATCCGTGACGTAGGTCACATACTGCCCCTCGACCCACGGCACTCCATATTCATATCGAGAGCCAAACAGCGATCGAAGACTGTCCCAAATTCCCACACCGCCCCCTCGCAAATCAATTGAAGCACCGAACTGACCTCAATTCTAAGAAACTGAAACGCGAAGGGTCCTCATTCATCCGCAAATATTTGAAATCAACACCCGCGACAAAGATAGAGGACCAAGAGCTTTCGCTGACAGCGCTGCCCGATTGTCTTGATACACTACGAACGAGAACTCCATTTCGCTGCGTTGTCTCGAATGCTCGTGAATACTAGTTGCTTCGGCAGTCCGATTCACTGTGCTTCGTTCCTAGCAGCAAACTCGATTTCTCAGTTCTCGCATTATCAACACAAACGGGCAGCGCTGTGAGACCCTATGGGAATGCTCTTTGCCTGAAAACAGTGTTGTGTCGCCTATCTACCCGATATGATTTCGCCAGTCAGGAATAATCGCCTCGACAGCCTTTGCGTTTTTGAGGATCGTCTCCACCATGTGACGGAGCTGTTCAAGGGGTTCTGCCTTGCTTGTTTCTAATTCACTGCACGAGCGCGCAAGGATCATGGCTCCCATAGTCGAGGAGCTTCCCTTAAGGCTGTGAGCCAGACGAGAAAGCTCGGTTGAGTCGTTCTTTTCTAGCGCTTCTCCCATCTCTCCGACAATCTTGTCCATATTCTTCAAGAAGCCGTCAACCAATTGCCCAACGGCGTCGTCGGCTTGATCTCCCATTCCTTCATGGAACATTTTCAGCGACCTCCAATTGACTGGGGGCGCCGATCCTTCATGACTCAAGAGAACACTAGGGACCCGACGTTTTCGAGAGTTCCGTCTTTCTCTGGATACAATCGGGACACGCTCAATGACCTTCACTAAATCTCTAGGTCTGGCGGGCTTGCCGAGATAATCATTCATTCCACTTTCGAGGTACTTCTCCCGTACTTCTCCAATGACATTCGCTGTCATTGCGACAATCCAGGGCTGTTCATTTTCTGGGACTAATTCGCGAACACGACGCGCCGATTCGAGCCCGTCCATGACCGGCATCTGAATGTCCATCAATACGAGGTCATAGATTTGCCGCTCAAGCGCTTCTAAGACTTCTAGGCCATTCGCAACGACATCTGCCCGATATTGAAGGCGTTCAAGTATTTTAAGAGTGACCATTTGGTTGGTCGGGTTGTCCTCAGCCACAAGAATCCGTAACGGTTTACCCTGAGCGAGAGGAGCATCCCAACGCGCTGTAGGGGCGCTCGGCTTTTCCGCGTTCTCACGGCCGACCAACTTCGTCAGTGTCCGCGCCAGATGGGAATCTTTGATTGGCTTGGTGATGAGTGATTCAATCTTCAATTCGCCGAGGTTTTCTGACGTCCACTGACCCATCGATGAAACCAGTACTATCGGCAGATTTTTACACGTTTTGAGCTTTCTTAGTAGAGCCACACTTTCAAGGGCTTCTGTGGCAGTCGAGTGATGATCGATGATTAACAATTCCGTGTTAAATCCATTTTCAAAGAGGATGAGCGCTTCCTCTAAAGATTGAATACCAACGATGGAGGCGCCCCATTCTTTGAGTTTTCTCTTTAAGATTTGGAAGCTCGCCGGATTCTCATCTAAGAGCGTTATTCGAACACCGGTCAGTGACGCAGAGTCGACGCTTTGCTCGGACAACTCTGCTTCACTCGGAGTGTAGGGTGCAAAGGGTACTTGAAGGCAAAAGCGCGATCCCTGACCGACTCCCTCACTCTCAGCCCAAATCTTGCCCCCCATAAGACGAGTCAGGCGTTCACAGATAGGGAGCCCTAAACCCGTCCCGCCAAAGCGGCGATTGATAGAGGCATCGACTTGTTGAAATGACTGAAATATTCTGGACGTGGCCTCTTTTGGTAACCCAATCCCTGTGTCCTGGACAGTGAGCAAAAGCTCGAGATCGTCATCTGATGAAGGTACAATTTCTGCCGTTAAGATGACCTCCCCTTGCTCGGTAAACTTCGCGGCGTTGTTAAGTAAATTCACGACAATTTGACGAAGCCGACTCAGGTCTCCGACGACCCAATTGCGGGACAGCCCAATCCCATCGTAGATAAGCTCCAAGCCTCTCTCGGTAATTTTCGTGGTGACAATATCCATGGCTTCTTCTAGACAGGTCCGAATGCAAAAAGGCTGATTCTCCAATTCCATTTCGCCGGCTTCAATTTTCGAGAAATCCAAGATGTTGTTGATTAAGCTGAGTAGCGCTTCTCCACTGTTTCGGATGATACGCATACATTCTTGCTGTTCGTCGTCGAGGCCTGAATCGAGGAGCAATCCAGTCATTCCTATGATGGCGTTGAGAGGTGTGCGAATCTCGTGACTCATATTCGACAGGAACTCGGTCTTTGCTTTGCTCGCTTCCACGGCCAAATCTTTGGCCCGCTTCAGAACTTCTTCGTTTTCAATACGCTCGGAAATGTCAAGAATTGAAAGGAGGGCGATCGTGGTTCCTGATAGCTCCACGAGATTCAAATTGACTTCAACGCTTTTCGTCTCGCCGCTCTTGTGAAGCGCCTGAAAGACTTGTTTGCTCTCCGATTGTTTTTGGATCCACGCCGAAAAATACTGCTCACTCTGGGAGGTGTCCTCCCTGGACATTGTCTCCGCGAGGAAGAAGAACACCTTTTGTCCAATCAACTCTAGGCCCGTGTATCCAAAAGCCTCTTCCACCTTCTGGTTGACGAAAACGATCACCCCAGATTGATCCGTAACAATCATGCTGTTTGGGCATGCTTCGATCGCTCTAAAAAATTGAGGATTGATAACATTGTCGGCGTTCACGAAGGGTCACTCGCTTCTTCAATAGTGGTCGAGAAAAGGGTCGGGCTAAGACGACGGCACAGCCAGAAATCCAATGACCAAAAAAGAGACACTTTTAATATCTATCCCAAACTGCGCTAGAAATCATCAGTATCGTCCACATTGTTTAGACCCTAATCTAGACGCTTCTTCACTGGCGAGAATAAACTATGATAAGTTTTGATCTTTTTACGGGGACTCTCGTCGCGTGAGGACAAATTCTTGTCTTTTCACTTTCATTACGACTTTAGCAGAGCCGCCGAATACCATTGTTTGGGTCAAGACTAAGATATGGGCAATAAACGCATAGTCATCGTTGACGACGACCCCACAATTTTGGACTACTGCCGCCTGTCCCTTTCCACTCTGGCTCATATCGAATGCGAAACCTACACTTCGCCAGCTGAGGCTCTATCAAGACTCCAGAGAGATTCGGCCGACTTGGTTCTGTCCGATTTACAGATGCCCAATGTTGATGGGATCGACTTATTGAAGCAGCTTTGCCATGGAGAGAGTTACACTCCCGTCGTTATTTTAACGGCGTTCCCAGAAGTCGAGACCGCAGTTCAGTGCATGAAGTTGGGGGCTCTGGACTATCTGACCAAACCCATAAACATGGAAGAGCTGCGGATCACCGTTCAGCGCATTTTGGAAAACGAAGCCAATCGCGAAGAGCTACGTTTTCTGCAGCATCAACTGGAGCGCCCTTTTAAATCGGCGGTCCCAATGATCGGGACTTCACCGGCATTTTCAAAGGTGCTCACAACGATTGAACGGATCGCCAAGAAAAACGTGGAAGTCTTGGTGACCGGAGAAACCGGAACCGGGAAGGAGCTTGTTTCCCGCCGTCTGCATGGTGAGAGCCTTCGGCGCAACAAGCGCTTCGTCCCAGTCAACTGTGGCGCGATCCCCGAATCCCTCATTGAAAGCGAACTATTTGGCCATGAGAAGGGTGCATTCACAGGGGCTACGGCGAAAAAGCCGGGCCTCTTCGAGTATGCCGAAGGAGGGACCATCTTCCTCGATGAAGTTGGAGAAATACCGCTTCTCATGCAGGCTAAATTACTCCGCGCCCTTCAGGAGAAGACCATCCGACGGGTCGGCGGTCGCCAAGAGATCCCGGTCGATGTTCGCATCGTGGCTGCGACGAACCGAAACCTCCAAGAAGAGGTTCAAGCGAAGCGGTTTCGCGAGGACCTGTATTATCGGCTCAATGTGATTCCAATCCAGCTCCCCGCGTTGAGAGATCGACTCTCCGATATACCTATCCTGGCAGAGTTCTTTCTGAAACAGTGCATTCAATCTCTGAACCTGGAGCTTGAAGGCGCCACCGCTGAGTTTTTTGAAGTACTGAAAACATATTCGTGGCCGGGGAATGTCCGCGAGTTGCAGAACGTGATCAAACGGAGCGCCACTCTCGCAGTCGGTTCAAAACTCACCGCAGACGAGCTCCCCGAAAACATTTTGACACAGGTTCGCTCCCTTCCAATCGCAGACGATCAGAGCGGGCTGGGGTTCTTAGAGCTTAGAGAGACTCAACTGGAGAGCTTCGATCGCCAATATCTCACCTCTCTGCTGAGCAAGCACCAGGGAGATGTGAAGAGAGCAGCCTTGGAATCACAAGTGCCGCAGGCATCGTTTTACAGATGGCTCAAACGATATGACATTCGGGCCAAATCCTTCAAGAGCAGCTCCTAACGCTGTCCCGTTTTTCTCAGATTTGAAAAAAATGCGGCGTTTTCTCAAATGCTGAAATTTCCCTCTCTATGCCTTGTTACGACTCGATTACCGATCCTTTTATTGTCGTTGAAAATTATCAGCGCCGATAAGAACTCTCTTTCGACAACTCTCTGCAAATGCTCTCAAAACAAGGCTAAGCAAAGAAGAAGAAAGGACTTAAAAGAAAACTGCAAAACAGACAC
>JARGOJ010000651.1:3297-5501 GCA_029210225.1 Planctomycetota bacterium | reverse complement strand
GAAGATCGTTGGGCTTTGTAAGGCAACGATGAGCGTTAACTTCTTTGACGACCTCGGAAAGCCATTAACGACATTGAATTCCAAGCTGGATGATATGAATGGCCTGGTGATCAAATCGAAGGTTAGCTTTTAATGAGTGATTCTTTGAAGGCCCTGGTTGCCTGCGTCCAATTGGATTCCCAGGACAACGAAGAGGACAACTGGACCCAGATCGTGAAGCTCTGTCGCAGCGCAGCGCGTTGCTCCGTCGATGTCATTGCCTTGCCCGAGAACATGCTCTACGAGGGGCGTGAGCTTCTAAGAAAGCATAATATCGAGGGGGACTGGAAGCCTCGCTTGCAGCAGCTTGCACGAGACTTAGGAGTGGCGCTTGTTGCCGGGTCGCTCCGAGAACCGACTGAGGATACTGAGAGCCCGAAGTCGTACAACAGTTGCCTAGCAATTGATAAGACGGGAACAGAGGTCGGGCGCTATCGCAAGATTCACTTGTTCGACATCGATTTAGAGAATGGACCAAGCCACAAAGAGAGCGATTACCTGGCCCCAGGCAAAGACCTTGTCGCCTGCGATTTGTCTCCTCTTGGTCGCATCGGCTTGACCATTTGTTACGACTTGCGCTTCCCGGAGTTGTATCGTCGATTGGCGCGAACTGAAAAAGCGCAGACTTTGTTTGTCCCGGCCTCTTTTACGATGACGACGGGTAAAGATCATTGGGAAGTCTTGCTCCGGGCCCGTGCCATTGAGAATCAGTGTTACGTTGTGGCGCCCAATCAATGCGGTGTGAAGGGCAAGCACATGCAAAAATATGGTCGCAGTATGATCATTGATCCTTGGGGAACAGTGCTCGCGACAGCGCCGGATGGGCCATCTTTCTGTGTCGCGGAATTAGATTTCAATAAGGTCGCGAATTTTCGCCGCTCTTTGCCGATTCAAGGGCACACCCGATTGCTTGACGGTTGTTAACGGCAAAATAGAGAAACAGTGGAGAAACCATGAAAAAACGCTTCATTTTCGCGGGGTTTTTCATCGTGGGATTCTCTTTGGCCCTTGGATACTTCTATTTTGCTCCACGTAAAATGACTTTGTCAAAATTGCCTCGGAATCTCAAATCACAAACGGCTCCGTTAAGATCTCGCCGAATAGTTTCAGATTTGAATGAGGGCAAGCCACAGCTCCCAGGCCAAGCGTTTGAAAAGACTCCTCAGGAGCCAGAGGGAAATGGAGAGGTTTCTAAGGGACGACCGACTCCTATTCAATTTCGAGGTGAAGAAAGCGAAGTTGGATATCGTTACCAGATCACTGGAATAAAAATCTATCGTCAGGAAGACCTTCCAAAAACAGAGTGGATTCCTGGTGAGCCGATGCTTGATTCAATTGAGCCCATTGTGACGGGGACTATTGGATTGAGCGGAGTCTTCAAAACATTGCTCTTGCGCGGGGAATACCGCCTGACCTCTCCCCTTTATGAGACTCTAGATTTCAAGGTTGGCGTCAAGCCACTCAAAGTCAATTTGACTCTTTCAAAATTTGGTTTAGACAGAATCCGCTCTGAGGACAGGCGACGAATAAAAATTCGTGTCTACATCAAGTTCCGTAGGGCAGACGGCACCGCGGTTCCACCCTTTCTTGGCAAATGTGACGTTTACGAAATTCCTCCTGATTCGCATGGAGATAAGCTCGCACGAGATTCGGTGAAATACGGCTTTTACGTAGACCGTGAGGAACATAACTTTGTCATAGGGCGAGGGCGGAGATGCATTGTTGTCTATCGTTCTTGGGCTGGCCGCGTGTTCAAGCTAGATATGGGTGTGATTGAGCGATATACAAAGAAAACGCTGATCGTCGAGGTTGATGACTATAGGCCTGTTGTTTTTGATCTACCTCGGTCAATGACCGATAACTATGCTCCCATTCCATCGATGTTTTGGAGATATCGAACGAATAAACGGGCGGTCTATTCTCCAGCGAGGAAAGGGATCGCCAATGTCCAAGATGGTGATGTGATTCTCGTCACTCTTCGTTCCAAGACTTCGGGTCGAAAGGCATTTGTTCGCATCAAGTTGATTGAAACCACTGTTGGTTTTCGAGGTGAATGGATAGGTGAGGAACGGACCGTTTCGGGGCAAGTCGTTGATCATAGAGGCGATTCACTGCCTAACAAACAGGTTTTCATAGAGGGGGTTGACGTCCCTTTTGGCAGTTTT
>JARGOJ010000651.1:0-3261 GCA_029210225.1 Planctomycetota bacterium | reverse complement strand
CGACCTATCACACGACGGATGAAAACGGTCGATTCTCATTCGCATTCATTTGTGACAGACCAAAAGTCGCAATTTCAGCCCAGCGTCTCTACGTCCCAGATGGCGACGGAGGGAAAAAGGTACTCGGGGCTTGGCAAACGCTGGATT
This sequence comes from Planctomycetota bacterium, assembly GCA_029210225.1. Lineage (GTDB taxonomy): Bacteria > Planctomycetota > J058 > J058 > JARGOJ01 > JARGOJ01. The sequence goes on along the minus strand of JARGOJ010000651.1, from coordinate 3,114 downwards.
TAATGAAGGCGAATCAGAACGTGATCCTGAAGTACAATAAGCCATGATCTGAAACGCTTGTCATTGTTATGTCGCGGGAGCTTGAGACTTCAATGAATTCCAGTCTTTTCAAATTATCGCGCGGATTCTTGAATACGGGTGATTTACTGCTCTGTGGAAGTGATTATGCTGAAGCCTAGAGTGACGAGGAGAAGGAAATGGCTTCTTTCAGGGATTGTCATACTCTGCGGCTTAGTCTCAATCTCGGTATACACAATCAAGGAGTTAAGAGAGCAATACAGCATCGAGTTAATCGCTGATTTTAAGCTTGAATTGAACAATGACGGTAAAACTGGCGCTGTCTCATTGCTATATCACGAAGAAGTCGCCTCAGATAAAGCGCTTGATAGTAAATTGAGAGAACACGCGAAGTCAATTTGTGCCTATCGAGCGGCGACATTCATTTCAACGATAGAGGCGATGTTGAATGAAAATGAGTCCTATCGGATTTGGGAGACGATGCACTTGTCGAATGAGATATTCGAGGACCCGGAGATTATGCGAGCTGAGTTTCTCTACCGCACGGGCGGCCTCGCAGCAGGAGGGGAACGGATCCACCTCAATTTTTTGAGAGAGCAACTCAAAGAGATTGGGGCTCCTACGAATAATATCGACTTGGATAAATTGAAGTCTTGGTTCCAAGAAAAATTTGGTCTAACAGTTGAATACAGTTCTAGGGAGGGTCCAACGCATCCAGGAGAATCCAGTGACTGTTCCAATCGCTTTAGGGTGTTTACGAATAAATACGGGGATATTCGGCGACAGGCTTTGAGGAAGAAATATTTGCCACTGCGAAAGTCACTGCTAGAGCCGGTCGAGAGCGACTGACAACAATCCGTGGATGGATGTTTCAATGCGGACTGAAATGAGTATTGGATTCGAGAGTAGGGGGCATTCTATATAGAAGGTGGTGATTCTCAATGGTTTGTATCGTTGGTTTCTAGGGACCTGCGGAATGTTTGCAAGGACCATACTCTCCATGCGGCGAAGCCGTAGGGGGAGTCAAAAGGCGCAAGCAAAGCGCGGCGACGTTTGGTGGGGGTCTAAATTGGAATTGGCATCCCCCCCACTTTCAGCGGTGGAGAGTACGAGCGTAACGATTTTCGGACAATTTTCGCTAAGGCTAACAGCTGGGCGTGTTAAGTGGGGAAATTGCCCCATAGTAAGGAAATCAAGTATTAGAAGCCAAAGGTCGTCAAATCACTCCCTTCTTTTTGGAAAACAGGCAATCTCTGTTTGGACTACATTCTCACTCCTACTCTGTCCACTACTCACTGGATGCGTACTGCTTCCCAACTTCGGACCTTTAGTGAAGAGTCGACAAGAGAAGATTGAATCAGACGACAACGCCCTCAAAGATGTTCGTGGAATCATTCATTGTCATTCCAAGCAGTCTCATGACTGCTCTGGTGACTTCGATGACATTGCGGCTGCTGCGAAAAAGTGTGGCGCTCAATTCGTCATATTGACGGATCACTTGAAAGAGCCAACCCTCGACGCCGGGCCGGATGGCTTCATCGACGGAGTTCTTTTTATTCCAGGGATAGAGACGCGCTCCGAGGATGGAAGTTCGTTGCTTAGTCTGGGGGCGCGAGCGAAGGTCACTCCCCGAGGGACGGACACGGAGATCACCGCGTCCATAGTTGCCGGAGGAGGCCTCGTTGCCATTGGACACCCGGAGAGGGTCATAGGTCGAGGTTCTGAAGCGGTCATGGGCATTGAACTCATGAATCTACATGCTGATGTGAAGGATGAGAACAAGCTCACGCTGTTGTTTCGAGCCATTTTCTACACCCCCAGGCAGCTCTTCCTGAGCGTCATTGACCGTCAGGAGAAGGCGATCAATCTCTATGACTATCACGCCCAAAGAGGACCCGTGGCGGCCATTGCTTCATGCGATGCCCACGAGGCGATCGGATTCTGGGGATGGGCCATTGATAGTTACGAGCGCGTCTTTCAGGCGGCGAATACCCACGTTCTTGTTAGCCGAGTGACCAAAGAGAGCATTTTAGAAGCCTTGCGCCTGGGACGGAGCTACGCGGCTTGCGAGCTGGTGGAGCAAAGCACTGGTTTTTCAGTGCAGGTCACGAGAGGAGGCCGAAACGCAGCGATGATGGGTGGGGAGACACCGTTGACGCAGCAGCTTGAATATGTCGTCCGCGCTCCTGTCAACTGCGAGATAAGCCTTTACCAGAATGGCCGGCTCTGCGCTCGAACTCAGGCTGGAACTTTGAAATATAAGATTAAACGTCGAGGCAGCTATCGGGTGGAGGCGACTTTGGACGGGCGGCCGTGGATATCTTCAAGTTCAATTCGCGTGAAATAAATCTCGCTTATTAATGTACAGACGTCAATTTACTTTGAAGAATAGGTCGTTGGTCATGAAGGCTAAGGGTGATTTAGAACTGGAAGAGCTTATCTGGAGCCCATGTTCGCTTAGTGTTGAGCAGCTTCGAGAGATTTCACTCTATGTCCTGACACGAATTGAAAATCAATTTAACGCGACTGTGAAATACAGAGAGAATTTCGTTACGGACGACGATGGCTCACTCTTCGCCATTCGAATGGACTCGACTCAATCAATGATTCCTATGCATTGGGAAGGCCTTCTCATGGTGCGACCGAACGGGCAAGCACTAAACATCTACGTCGAGGCTTTGGCATTCATTCTAGGGAATCGATGTTCGCCTAGTGATAGTCGTCATGGCAGTTACGTCACTTCTTGGTATGAGAAGAAGGGCAGTGTGGGGGAATGGGATAGCCCCTCATGGTCTGTTGACGCAAATGGAGAATGGGATAGCTATCGATTTGAAGGGTCACTTTTTTGAGAGCTTAATTCTCTCCGCTAAATGGTTCCTTGATGGCTCGATTGCTGGAACAAATCGTATCAGCGTTGATCCTAATGGGAACACAAGCTAGAACTTCGATATTGACGGCCGGACTATCGCGGAAGATATCAGCAATCTTCCCGCTGGGAACTCGGAGTATCAAACAACCTTCAGGCGCTATGCCTATGATGGTCTGCATCGACCCACAGTCATTGAAGACAACGACTCCAGAGTCGAGTTTTTATAA
>JARGOJ010000650.1 GCA_029210225.1 Planctomycetota bacterium | reverse complement strand
GTTCCGATTCGACTGTTCCCGGTTCGACACAGAGCCACAGATCCCCTGTGAACTTCGCTACCCCTGTGCCGAGAGTCTCCCTGACGGGCTGCTCTATGTTCCCGAATCCATGGATCAGAAGTGGGTGATCGCCTATCAAAAGCAAAAGGTGATTCTGGCTCGAAGTTGGACCGGAGAGGTCCAAGGCATCGCTGAGACAGAGAAGGTCGGAGAGACTCTTGTCTTAACCTCTATCAAAGTCGCTCCTGGCTCCGCCCTCGACTCTTACAACACTCCAGAAGATACCTTTGATTGGGCCATTCGCAGTCACGCCCTCGGACAGAAGATCCCCATCAAAGCGAGTGAATCAGTGATCGAGCATATTGAGAAGAACCCGGTCATAACATTTATTCACTTCGGCAAAATGCTCTTTTGCCTCGGACGTCAATGGAATCCTCCAAAGCCAGAACGACCGCTCCGTTCCGATGGCGCCTTACTCCAAGCTTTTCGCAACCGTAGTCTCCCCGATATGAAAGTGGTTCTAGAATCGGGAGCCGATGTCAACGCTCCGCTAAGCTTTCATGGCTATACCGTTCTTCATGTCGCAATGATTGAGGGAGACAAGAAAACAATTGAATTTCTCTTAAAAAATACGGCAGACGTCAACGCTCTCGATGATAGACAATTTGCGCCCCTTGGAGTTGGAGTTGTTCACGGCGCTCCTCTTGCAACATTGAAGTTCTTAGTCGAGAACGGCGCAGATATTCACGCCGCCAATGTCGACGGCTTTAACTACCTTCACGCATCGGCAGAGATCAATCGCGTCGAGACGATCACTTGGCTTCTGGAAGCCGGTATCGATATCCATTCACAGACAGAGAAGGGCCTTTGCCCCCTACATATCGCGAGCGCGCTTGGTCATATAGACGCTGTAAAGGCCCTGTTAAAAGCGGGAGCCAATGCCCAACACAAAAGCCCCCTCGGAACACCGTTAGAGATTGCCAAACAAGAGAGAAGAAGCGCGATCATTCCCATTTTAGAGGCCCATCTTAGTAAGTGATATTAAAGGCCTCGCAATAAGACCATTAAGAATACTTTGGGTTGAGAGTGGCATCCCAAATCCAAAGAAGCGCTTCATCGATCCCTTGACGTCTAAATCCTGTGAGACCAAGTTCCGACCACAGGAAGGGTCAACCATGAGTATTCAAAGGGCTTTGGAGCTAGCACGAACAAATTACGGGCGATCGAAAGGTTGGACCATGCTCTTGAATGGGGAAGAAGTCGCGACTCTCTTCGATCCCATTTTTGAAGATATGTTTTGGTTTTCCTATAACTTGTGGCCGACGAGCAAGGAGGCCGATGCTCTTCTAAGGACAAATGAAGCCTGGGAAAAGCACGATCCTATTTTTCGGAGCATCGCCATGGACGAAACCGTGGTCGGTGCCTATCCTGCAGGACCTGATTATTACAGCGGAGAGCGAGTTCATATGAGGGGCCTCTACCTTTATCCAAAGGGCCGCTTCGAGGAAAAAACCATCGAGGTCGCGTCTCTCTGGATCCGCTAGATTCCCCTCCGATCTCTGGCATGAGTATGTCACTCTGATATGATGGCGCTGACTATCACGTTATCAAACTTGAGAAGGAATCAGAGATGAGCGGGGAGGGTGGCGACAGAAAAGCGATCATCGGAGTTGTTTTAGCTCTGGTTGTGCTGGCGCTTTTCTCATTCTATCCAGTATTTTTCAATGACTTCATTAATTTCGATGACGACGAAGCCATCACTCAGAACGCCTATGTCTACACGGGTCTAACCACTCGAAACATTGTTTGGTCATGGACAACGGTTTACATGGCCAATTACTTCCCCATCACTTGGATGTCTCACATGCTGGATTGCCAATTATTTGGCCTAAATCCCCTGGGACACCATGCAACGAGCCTGTTCTTCCACTGTCTCAATTCTATTTTACTGTTCTTTTTTCTCAAGCGAATCACTGGAGATTTCTGGCGCAGCGCCTTTGTCTCAGTCATCTTCACCGTTCATCCTCTGCGAGTCGAATCCGTCGCCTGGATATCCGAACGCAAAGACCTATTATGCATGTTCTTTTGGCTGCTCAGCAGCATCGCCTACTTGAACTACCTCGACCGGCCAAGCAAGACACGGTATGCGCTCATTGCGCTCTGGCTTATCCTCGGGCTATTAACCAAGCCGATGCTGGTCACCCTTCCATTCACCCTGCTGCTCTTAGACATTTGGCCTCTCAAGCGTATAGAGATTGGATTCTCAAAAGATCACTGGCTTCAATGGCTCAAGTTAATCATTGAAAAAATACCGCTCTTCCTCATTATCATTCTCTTCTGTGCCTTATCGTACTACACACAAGCAAAAGGCAACGCGGTCGACAGCTCCGGAGCCCTGACGCTGCCAATGAGAGCCTCAAGCGCAATGGTCGGAGTTTGCCATTATCTGCGGCTCACCGTCTGGCCTGAAAACCACGCCATCTTTTATCCCCATTTGGGAGCCGCGCTTCCTCTCTGGCAAGTCATTAGCGCCGCGCTCGTACTCAGTTCAATAAGCATTACGACACTGCTTTACCTGAAGAGAGCGCCCCAATTCTTCACCGCTTGGTTCTGGTTTATCGGCACCTTGGTTCCAGTGTCTGGGCTTGTTCAAATCGGCGGACAAGCTTACGCGGACCGTTACACTTACATCCCTCACATAGGCCTTTTGCTCTGCGTCGCCTGGCTCATTCCAAATTCAATTTTCAAGCGCAAAGTGCGCCTCCTCTCTCTCACCGTAACAATTAGTGTAATCATCACTCTAGGCTTGCTAACACAACAGCAATGCCGGGCCTGGGAGAACAGCGAGACGATCTTTCGCCAGGCCATCGATCACACAGAAAAGAATCATATCGCCCACAATCATTTAGGCATGACACTTATGGAGTCGAGGCAATTTAAAGAGGCGGCCTATCACTTCGCCCAGGCCACTGAGATTCGCCCGCGCTTCCATCACGCCCACGTCAACCGCGCCATCTGCCTTGGGCGCCTTAAAAAATACCCCGAAGCGATTAAGAGCTTTCAAAGGGCACTCGAACTACTTGGGGATAACTCGGCCATTTATTGCAACCTCGCCAATATGTATGCTCGACTCCAGTCTGAAAAAGAGGCTCGCCACTATTATCAGCTCGCCCTCAAGACCGATCCAAAAAATGCCCTCGCGCACTTCAACTTCTGCATATTCCTGAAAGGCAAAGGAGAGCTGGAAGCAGCAAAAATGCACTACCGCCAGGCCATTCAATTGGAACCTAGATTGGCGCGGTAATCTCACAATGAGAAAATTCAAAGTCACAGAGATATTCAAACTCCCTGACGGCACACTCGTCTTCGCTGGAGACATCAGCAGCGCAGGAGCTCTCCCCGACGGACTAGAAACACTCATAAAAGGAGGACCCGCGAAAATCATCACTGAGAACCAGCCAGCGATAGACATCGTCTTAGAGGGCGAATATCTCCACAACAATCCTCAAAACAAGCAGCGTGCGCTGAGCACCAGAACAAAGCTACACCTCCCCATTTCAGAAATCAGAAAACAAAGCTGCTTCATTCTCATTGAATAGATCATCCCTTAACTCAAGCCAATTGCGGCCATTACTCCCGAAAAGAACGGCCCAGTCAATGTCCGCTCCAATTGAGCTTCGTCACTCGCAGCTCCCCAAAAAGCTATCATGCAAGGGTCTTTGCCAATCTTCTGCCAATTTTGCTGGATTCAGCCTATAATCCAAAGTCAACGCCACCCAGGAAACAAACGTCGTGACAGTTCAATTAAAGCTTAATGACTGGATCCTTGTCCGCAACCTCATCGAATCCGGCAAGGTCGCAGAGAAGCTCATGCGGATGATCCTCATTCATCTCCCCGAAGGGAGAACCATCACCGATGTGCTCCGAGATCAAAATGTCCTAAGCTCCTCAGACCTGGAAGACTCCCAACAAGAAGTCGAACAACAATCTCGACGCCTCTCAGAGAGCGCCTTCGCTGACGTCATCAAAGGCTCCAAACTCATTGATAGAGACACCCTCAAACAACTACTAAAAAAGCAGCGGGAAGGGTCCTTCGTCTCTACCCTCGGAGAGCTGCTCGAAGAAAAGAAGCTCCTCTCCGAACCCCAGATAGCCTTTTACCAAGACGAAACTCTGCGGATTGTCGAAGAAGCTGAACAAGAGATCTTAGACATGTCCGAGTCCTGGGGGCAAACCCTCATCACAGGCTCGAATGAATCCTCCAGCGTCAATACCTTTGCCCACTTCGCCCTTGAAGAAGACCAGGGTCCCCCAGCAACAAAAAATCCAAGCGCAGAGTTCGTCTACGAAGAGCCTAAAATATACCCTGGCCTCATTCTCAATGACCAATACAGAACAATGACTTTTATCGGCGGCGGCGGCATGGGAGCCGTCTACAAAGGCGAAGAAATACCGAGCAAGAAAACCTACGCCATTAAATTCGTTCGTGACGACCTCAAGGACTCGTCGCACTATGAACGCTTTGAGCGCGAAATCCTCGTCGCCAGCGCGCTCATTCATCCCCACATCGTTCAAGTCCACGACGCCGGAGAAACAAACAACGGCGTCAGCTACTTCGTCATGGATTATGTCCCCGGAGAAGGCCTCGACAGCCTCTTCCGCAAACACGGCGCACTATCACTAAAACTGAGTTTTCAATTACTCTGCCAGATCCTCGACGGCCTCGATTATGTCCACTCAAAGAACATCGTCCACCGCGACCTAAAACCCGCTAACCTGCTTATTTACAACGACGACAGTGACAATAAACAATTGAAGATCGCCGACTTTGGATTGGCCCGCGTGCTCAATCGAGAACAGCGCGAGCAAGAATTGGGCAAGCCTATCTTCGTCACCATCGCCGGAGTCATGACCGGCACCCCCGCCTACATCGCTCCAGAAACCATTCGCGAAGACGCGATCGACCACCGCGCCGACCTCTACTCCGTCGGCGTGATTTTATTCGAAATGCTCACCGGGCGAAAACCATTCCCATTCATGACTCACATGGCCATTATCGCCGGACACCTCAGCGACGCTCCGCCCAAGCTGGCCTCTGCCTCAAACAAACTATTCCCAAGCGCTATTCAGTCTTTCCTCGACTCACTGCTAGAGAAAGACCCTGACGATCGTCCGCAAAGCTGCCAGGACGCCTTGACCATCATTAAAGAAGAGATATTCCCATTACTAGAACCTGACCCCGGCCAAGGCCCAAGAGAGGGCCCATGACTCTCAACGAAATGCAGGCCGATTTCCTAAAGCAGTGGGGCTGGGTCACCCCTGCGATTCCTGGGGTCGCCCTTCGCGAAGCAGCCCGGGTTCAAAACAGTGATCTCTGCGATATTCTATTGAATTACAATCACATCACCATGCCCCAAGCTCAAGCCACACGCCTGCGCTGCCAAAGCATGGAGGCTGAAACGACGCCAGAAATTGAAGCCGACGTTACCAGCACCTTCCGCCT
>JARGOJ010000649.1 GCA_029210225.1 Planctomycetota bacterium | reverse complement strand
CTGGGCTTCGGTGTTCTTCTTCTGCGCTTGAGTCGCCGCCATCTGATCCATATTTCTGAAGTTCCAGCTTCGCCCGATTTGAAGCGCTCAAGGCGGCTCTTATCAGACTCGTCTGAGCCCTCAAGAGCGACGATCTTTTCAGCTTCCTTCATAGCTTCTTCTTTAAGGCCTTCTTGATTGAGGACCTCGGCGAGGAAGCGACGAGTGTTTAGATCACCTTCGGGAGCGTAGGAAACGGCGAGGCGGGCGTTCTCAAGAGATTTCTTGCTGTCGCCTCCTTCTTCGACGGGTGTAGCACGGTAGAGGAAGGCGAGGTTGTAGTGAGCGAGAGAGGTGCGAGACCCTTTGTTGCTCTTGATCTCACCAGCGCGGGTGAAGTGAGTGATCGCTTTGCCAGCGTATCCCGACTCCATGTAAAGGTCGGCGAGTCCAAAGTGGGCGTCGAAGCTATCAGGGAAAAGCTCAAGAGCCTTATCGAACTGAAGCTTGGCCTGGTCGCGGTAGCGAGGACCACGCTTTTGAAGCGCCTTGGCAAAGTCGACGTGGTAGGTCGAGCGAAGTTGTGGAGGATCGTCGTTGAGGTCTTCGATGTCTTTTTGGATCGTAACGAGCTCACCGTAAGTGTCGCCGTCTAGGATCTGTGAGAGTTGACGATAGTTTGGATCTTCTGTCTGAACTTCGCAGAAGAGCTTGTAAGCCTCACGGAAATTGCCCTTCTCTTCAAAGTCGAGCGCGGCATCGTATTTCGTGTCGAGGTCTAAATTGCTGTCTGAACCATTCTTGTTTTCACCAGCAGTTTTATCACCACCATTTTTCTTGATGGGTTCTTTCTTCTTGCCGCTGGAGCCACAGGCAATAGCAAGGCAAAGGAGTGAGGCCAACGCGGCATTGCGTGACAATTTTTCAAGCCGAATCATTAATTTGCTCCTGATGGCAGCATTGAGAGAATAAACAACTTCAGGGCCGAAGATATCTCTACCTCTATCAAGTGTCAAGTTGGAGCGCCGCTTGTAAAAACTTACCTTTCCCTCCAAAGCTCCTTTCCCCACGTTTCTTCGACTCTTGCGGCGACTATTGTCAATAAAATCGCAGGCTCTGAACCGACCGCCAATTGCCGCCTCATCCCCGACTTATCCAAGTTAGAATCTGCTACCGACAATGACATTCGGAGGTCACGGTGCATTTCTTTGTGCTGCTAAGAAGGAAAAGCGCGTTTGACGATTCAAAGAGTTGATTCTTCTCAAAGCAATTTTGAGGAGCCAAAAAGCGAACGGCTCACGACGACCACTCCATATTTTTCGTCTTCCTCTACTCAGTCTTGGGAGCCTTCTCTAGACTATGGTCATGGGTCAACAACAAGACGACTTCTTCCGTGAGAAAAATGGTCTTCTCATTCACTTCATCATCCCCTATGTCATCGCCGTGATGATCGCTGCGCTTTGGGTTCGCCTTGCCCAGCTCCCCTCACTCTTCCATACACCGAGTCATGCCATTCTCTTTGTTTGGTCTGCCGTCGGTCTGCTCACCGGAATCGTCGTCAATCGGGGAGGCATCCTTCTTGAAGGCTACCGCTGGTATACGGGGATGGTCGTGTGGATGAAGAGAATGATCCGCCAAGCCCTGGGCCCTCGTGTGTATTTCACCGATGCCATGCTCATCGGTATATATTCAAGTGTTGGAGAAGAAGCATTCTTTAGGGGCGCATTGCAGCCTTGGCTGATCCGATGGTTGTCCGAGGCTCTCGACTCTCCAAACTTAGGAGCCTTCTTGGGAATCTTGGGAGCGAGCGTTGTCTTTGGCCTGATGCACGCCCCGATGGTCAAAGAGCTGCGTCCATGGACAGTCATGGCTGTTTTGATGGGTGTGGTCTTCGGCGCCTTGGCGTTCTTCTCGGGGTCCTTGATGCCGGCGATCCTCGCTCACTTCACCATCAACTTCCTTAACCTGCTACGCCTGAATGATATCGAACTTGGAGATGAGGAAATCAACCTAGCAGGGCCACGGTCGACTTCACAACAAGAGTCAAACCAAGAATAAGAAGCAGAATGTGAAGGACTCGGGAGAACTTCTCGGGGGGAATTAAACCGTTGAGCTTCTTGCCAATGACCAGCGCGAGAAGTCCGAGGGGAAGCGCCGCCACATAAAATCCGAGCACCTTTGGGGTGACATTGGAGGCGAGGAAGTGGCTGACAACAATCGCGATATTTGTCGGCACAAAGAAGCCTTGGAGCGTGACTCTAAAACGATCGGGGGGCCAGCGTTTGAGTGTTCCATAGAGCACGACGGGTGGACCAGCGGTATTCCAAGCGCCTCCGAGAGCTCCACCTAAAAATCCAAAGACATAGCTGGGCTTGTCGGACTTCATCTCTCCAAGCTCGACCCCACTTAGGCAGTAGATCGAGAATGACAGAAGAATCAAGCCGAGCCCTCCCGACGCGATCGCCTCAGGGACGTTTTTAAGAAATAAGATGCCGACAGGGATTCCAAAGAAGGCTCCGAGGACCAGGCGCCAAGTCGCGGACCAATCGACTTTCTTCAGATCTTGGAGAAACATAACTACAGCGACGGTGCTGCCTATGAGGGCCATGAGCGGCGCCGCGAGCTGGGCGCCGAGGAACATGACGAGGAAAGGGACCGCGATGAGTCCATCACCAAATCCGAAAGTGCCCCGGCAGAGCGCCGCTATAAACAAAATGCCTAAAACCAGCGCGTTGATCGCGGTGATTTCAAATTCCATCGTCGTTCCTATTTTTCTTGGGCGTCTTGCTCAGCAAAATACTTGATGAGGCCCTTCAAAAGGCCTTCTGCCAGGCGTCGCTGAAACCATCGTTGTTGGAGCAATGCGAGGTCTTCGACGCTGTCATGGTAGCCGACCTCGATGAGCGTCGCGGGAACCTTCTTAGGAAATGGATTGAGGTACCAACCATTGCTGTTGTTCTGAATCTTGCCAGCGATCAATTCCCTGTCGGTGAAGTTTGGGGGAGGATTCATGGAGCGGAGGAAGCGTGAGGTCTTGTTGGCGCTGTTGCTTGGAGGCACCTGGTAGTAGTAAGGGAAAGTGTCTCTGAGCACTGCGAGGCCGCGCCCGAGTTGTCGCATCGAGATCGCTCGGCCCTTCTTCGTTCCCGCATGCTGACTGAGTTCATCTAAGAGAAGATGAGCGAGGCTTTCCCCCCCTTTGTTCGCATTCGCTCCTCCGTTGGAGTTTTCAGCGACGTCGAGGTAGAGCGAGAGGCTGCCACGGCGAGAGCTTTGAGAGGCTTTGTTGCCTGTCGCGTTTGAGTGGATAGACACAAAGGCGTCGGCGTTGTTTTGTTTCGCGAAGTAGCGCAGCAATTCGACGCGAGCCCTCAGGCCTTTTGCGTTGTCTGTGAGGCGAGAGTCAGAGCCATGGTAAGCCCGGGTGCTTCCTCTTCGGCCGATAGAGCGGGGGTCGCCTTTACGTCCTAAAAGCTCGGGCCAGCCGCCGGCCATATAGTATTTGCTGTTTTGCTCCCAGAACCTCGGTAGGTTCTTGTCGGCTTTTTTATTGAAGCGGTCGAAAATGAAGTCTGCTCGGTGCCCAAGGCCCTCTTTTGTCAAGTCACGAACCTCTCGGAGAGATTTGGATTTGACGTCCATTTTGTCGAGCAGCATGACGAGGTAGCGAGAGATAAAGATCGCTCCATCACCCTCGATATAGCCTGGAATTTCTAGGGCGGGATGTTCTTTTCGACTCATGAAGCGACGGGGTGAAATCCAGTTCTTCGCGTCAACATCGGAGGCCGCGTTCTTTGCGCTTAAGTAAAACCCATGACCTGGGCTGATGACGATGCTCCGCCCTTTGAGGGAAGCACTCTTTTTGGCCCAGTCAGGGAGGTCGACGCGTCCGAAGCCCCAGCGTTGTCCGTTCAATTTGCGATCGGCGAGGCGGCCCTCTTTCTTGATTGAAATGGGCGCAGAATCGGCCAAACTCCACAAGTCACAGCGTCTCAAGCCTTGCCTCTTAATGGCTCCTTGAGTCAGGCTTCGAACCTTTAAGTCTAAATAGAAGGTTTGATCGAGGCGTTTGTGGAGCGCTTTGCTTTCACTGAATGCGGCTGGGATCTTATCTATGAGAATGTCTAAGCCGAGGTTGTTTTGTTGAATGTGTGAGGCTTGGTCGTCGCCCCATTCGGTCTTGCCTTGAGGAACGAGAGGCAGAGCGAAGAGCTTGACGTCTTTCCAGTCTTTTGCCCAGTAGTCGTAGGTCCCGGTGCTAAAGGGCTTGATATTCTCGCCGCCGACCGGGCGGCCATTTTTAAATCGGAAGTCGAAGAGCATCTTTTCCGGGCTGGCCAGGAGACCTTTCTTGGCCAGGAACTCCATATAGTCTTTCTCACCTCGGATCGGGAGTCGGGTGTCGACGACGGTGAAGAGCTCTTCTCGGTCGATTTTATCCATGCTTGACCCAGCTCGTTGACCGATGGGGACGCGCATCACTCGAACAAGGCAATAGCGTCGCCCTTGGTAACTGGTGACAAAGGAGAGGGTCTCTCCATTGTAGATGTGGAGATTATCGAATGAGAACTTGCCCTCTGCGTCAGTTTTGGTGCTTGGAAAGGTCTTCGGATCCTTACCGAGGCGGTGAATGGTGAGGTCAAAACCGGCGAGGGGGGTGCCAAGGTAGTCCTTGGATTTTCGGTCGAAGGAATCAGGCCAAAAGAGCTGGCCCTGAACCGTCTTTAAGACCGAGTATCGGGGGTCTCGCTTTGGCGGTGGCTGATTCTTTTTTTGATGACTCTGGCAGGCAGTGAGAGCCAGGAGGCCGGCGATAAGAAAGAACTGTCGGAGGGGGGAGACGATCATTGCAGCGAGGATCCCAGGTTTGATCTTTGGAAAGCGGATCGAAATGATACTTAGCCATCGTCATTCTGATGCGAGAGAAACAGACTTTTCACCGAGGAAAGCAGGAGAAGAACGGCTCGAACTGCGCCAAAATGTCGTTCTGGAAGGCTTGTTTTTCGAGTTGTCTTGGCCAAGCGCCTGATTCAACAAGAGTTCGGCAGAGTTCGAAAAGAACGTGATTTGTCAGGGGCAGGATGGTCGGTTTTCTATGATCTTGGGACGAGAGAAACGAAAAGCGCGGTGTCGATTGAGCGTGTCGGTCATTGGTGTTGGGTCCGAAGCGGATGTCTGGGGTGATCACGGCGAGCCTTTCTTTGCTTGCCAGCTCCGACCTGCCTTCGCTATGATCCGCGTCTTTGCTGACAATTTACTGAGACGAGGCATTTGAGTGGTGAAAAGTAGCTATTCCGTTGAGGGCATGACCTGCCAGAACTGTGTGAAGCATGTCGAGAAGGTCTTAACGGCTATGGAAGGAGCGACGAACGTGGCTGTTTCTTTGGAAGAGAAAAGAGCTGATGTTGAGTGGAGCAGTGACGCGCCCAATCTAGACCAGGTTGAAGATGTCCTTGAAGAAGCGGGCTTTGAACTGAAGCGTTAGCTCTGGTGACACAAGGCTTGGGGTCAGCGCCGCTTCACTCG
>JARGOJ010000648.1 GCA_029210225.1 Planctomycetota bacterium | reverse complement strand
GCTTTTGACTTTGATCTTGATCATGGTCCGCCCTTTTCGCTCCGTTCAGAAAACGCGAGTCTTCGCGCTCGGGAACCCTTCCCCGCCTACTTCATCATTTGAGGCGAGGCTTGATAGTAATTTTATGCTCTGCCGGTCGAAGGGTACGGTGATCGATGGGAAAGCGATCTTCGTTCTTCTCAACCCAATTGGAGGCCTTCCTATCGAGGGGTGAGCCGGTGTTATATTTATCCATGCGGATCATGTCGCCAATTTCAATGATGAAGTCGGCGAGAGACCAAGCGGGGGACCATTGTTGACTATGGCAGACCGCCTCACCACGAATATTGGGGTGAAAGATCGGAGTTCGCCAGGTGACGTCAGGGGGATCGGAAGGATAGTGTGCCCCGAGCCTCAGTTCAAACTTATGAACGTCGCGCACAATGGCTCTCTTACCGTCTGGAGCGAGCATCAGCCCCTTCAAATGGACGGTAAAGAAGTAGGTTGTTGGGGGGTTCCCTTTGGTTGTAAATTCGAGCAGGCTTGAGCGCGCATTGGCTAGCCTCAAGATCTCTTCATGATCTTTTCTGAGTCGAATTTGTTTTCTCGGCCCCACAGGAACTCCTAAAGAAAAATGAATTTGGCTAGATGAGTCGTATCACCGGGCATGCAAAGCATCATGAAACTGCTGTAAACCGATTGATAGATTCATCGATTCACAACAGCCTTCACTTCAGACTCGAATTTTTCGCGACGATTAAAAAATCGCTCTTCTCTGGTTTAGCAGATTTTGAAGAAGCCCGCGACAAAGGTTGAGGTCAGAAGTAAAACATCCCCCGATTTTGTGCCCCGAGAGCTCAAATTATCTCGCTCTTTATACTCTTGCCCGGTCCGCTTATTGGACAACTCATAAGCGACCTGATTTCCGTCAGGACCCGTCAACGGCAATCCTAACTCCTTCACCAAAGCTGGCAACAACTCAGAAATAGGCGCGTCATCAGGGAGCTCAACATCAAATTCCTGATTGGTATCCGCACGAACAAGTGTTACCGAAATCTGCGACATGAACTATCCTCCAAAATACTTAGTTACCTAGGTAACCTTCCTCAATCACCAAAGTATAAATCAACATCGCCACTCAATTCGAAATAAGCATCATCACCCGTCTCCGTATTTCGTCCATAAAGGATATGAAGCGGCGGAATGCCAAGTTCTTTAAGTGTCTTATCTCCCAAGCCTTCCGAGCCATCAAACTCAGAAATTTGGGTTGGAACCATCACTTCGCCACATTCATCACAAAGGGCATCTTTTTCTGCTAAAACCCCGGCTAAGGACAGCAATTCGCGTCCCTTCTCGCAGTCACGGCAGTTCAACCCCGTAATGATGTCACGGTCGTCATCCAAACTCCAGACCACAGGCTCGCCGAGCTTCTCTTTCATATCCCCAAGGATTTGATCGAGGGTCGTCTCGCTTGCTTTTCGCGGTAACTCAACAATCTCCCGTTCCATCAACGGATCGGTGTACATGTGAGTCATGCACTCTGGATCTTCTGAGAGCTTAATATCAAAGGTCAAATCCGTCATGCCATAGAGGCCTAAGCGACGCCCTGTAGGAATCGGCCGGCCATGAAGATGACGCACCGCGATTTGACTCTGCATCCCCGCGATAATCGCCGAGATCGTTGGAGAGGTCGGCACCTTACCCAAGGCTATATCTTCTCGGGATAGCTTTAGACACGACTGACGACGCTTCAGCTCTTTCTTCTCACCGCTCTTCATCTGACACTCATAACAAGGCCCCTCCGTGGGCTTGAAGGTCATGACATCACCGTTCAAGTGATCGAGGCCCGCATCGATATAAACAGCCCCGGTCTTCATAGCGTGGTGATTCAGATAATAGCGAGCTTCCAAGCTATCCAGGCAACCCAGCACAATCCCGGCGCGTCGCACCAGGCCATAACCAAGCGCGAAGCGAAGATCGCCGTGGACAGCCACAGCCTTTGTATCGGGGTTCATTTCAACGGCGCGATCGCGAGCCACTTCAGCCTTCAAACGGCCAACATCATGCTGGCGAAAGAGCACTGAGCGTGTCAGATTTGAGGTTTCTATGCCGTCAAAGTCGCAGATAATCAGACGCCCAACCCCGAGCAAGGCGAGGTTCTTAATAGCCTCGTTACCCAGGGCTCCGGCTCCAGCGATGATCACCACGGAGTCGGCCAGCTTCTTCTGATTCCACCAATTGATAAGGCGAAGGCGGTGATAACGATCTTCTGTGATGTCATCTTGAGTGATGGAAATGACTTTCTTGCCCTCTGGGAGAGCCTTCTCGTCCGTTTCCTCGACCGCGCTTGGGTCTTCGCCTCGTTGACCTGTTATTCGTATCTCAACCATAGTGCCTCATCAGACGATTTCAAAAGGGATTCGGCTTGCTCAGAAAAAGGAAACTTTTCCCTTCGTCAAAAGCGAACCAAAGCTTTCATTGCGTTTTCACTCGACTTCCCGGTACCACTGAGTCCTCTCCAGACTCCTTAAATTGCACCCAAGCCTTCGTACCACCATCATAATCTTTGGCCAGGACCTTCAGGATCGCTGGCTGACCAAAGGCGAAACAATCTTTTTGACCCGCGCTCTCAAGACCCCGAAAAGTCCGAATAAACGGGTTCGTCTCCCACTCCTCACCAATCGTCGTCTCCACCGTATGCCCCGGATAGACGACCGTCTCTTTTGGCAGAGTCATGAGAGTGTTCATGAGAGAGTTTTGAATATCGTCGAAGGTCGTGTGTCCTGGGGCCCTTGTCCCGCCTATGGACCCGGCAAAGAGCGTGTCTCCAGTGAAGACCCCCAAGCCATCCACCAAAAAGGCGAGCTGACCGCAGGTGTGCCCGGGAATATGAAGCGCCTTGATGCGAAGCTCACCGCTCTTGATCTCGGCCCCATGCTCCAAACACTCTGTACATCCGTCAATCAAGAACTGCTCGCTCTGATGGGCGCAAATCGGAGCCCCAGACATCTCGGCGTAGCGACCATTCTCCGAAATGTGATCAATATGATGATGCGTGTTCAGGATGTGAGTGATGGTGATGCGTTGCTCTTCAATGATCTTCGCGATAGGCTCAAAGGGCCCCCCCGTGTCAATGAGGACCCCATGTCCCCCCGCCTTGTCAGCGACGAGGTAAGTGTTGGACAACCAACCGGGGTGCATGCTGCGTTCTAAGATCATGAAAAAATAGCTCGGGCGGGAGATTTGGAAAAATCTAACCCGCCCAGCTTAATCCAGCGCTATAAAAAGAATCAATAGCGGTAGTGGTCTGGCTTGTAAGGGCCGTCTTTTGAGAAGCCCATATACTCGGCTTGAGTATCAGACAAAGTCTCTAATCTGACCCCGAGCTTAGCGAGGTGCAAGCGAGCGACTTTCTCATCCAAGTGCTTTGGAAGAACGTGAACACCGACAGGATATTTCTTTGGATTCTGCCAAAGCTCAAGCTGACCGAGGACCTGATTTGTGAAGCTGTTTGACATCACAAAGCTTGGGTGACCTGTGGCGCAACCGAGATTGACGAGGCGACCTTCAGCGAGAATCGTGACACGCTTACCGCAAGGATAGATGATCTGGTCGACCTGAGGCTTCACAGTCTCTTTCGTGAGAGTCTCGTCGTTATAGACGCTCGCGACTTGAATCTCATTATCGAAGTGACCGATGTTACAGACGATCGCTTGATCTTTCATGGCGTCCATGTGAGCGCGAGTGATCACGTCGACGCACCCTGTTGCTGTCACGAAGATATCGCCGATTGCAGCGGCGTCGTCCATAGGCATGACTTGGAAGCCTTCCATGGCGGCTTGCAAGGCGCAGATAGGATCGATCTCGGTGATGATCACGCGAGCACCCATGTTGCGAAGAGACTGAGCGCAGCCTTTACCAACATCGCCGTAGCCAGCGACAACACCAACTTTACCAGCGATCATGACGTCGGTGGCGCGCTTGATTCCGTCGAGCAAGGACTCACGGCAACCGTAGAGGTTGTCGAATTTCGACTTGGTCACTGAATCGTTGACATTAATAGAAGGAAGCTTCAACTCGCCTTTTTTCATCATTTGCTCAAGGCGGTGAACTCCCGTTGTTGTCTCTTCGGTCAGGCCAATGATGCCTTCGATGAGCTGTGGGAACTTCTCGTGAACCATGACAGTCAAGTCGCCGCCGTCGTCGAGGATCATGTTCAATGGCTGGCCATCAGCCCAGTGAATGGTTTGCTCAATGCACCATAGGAACTCTTCTTCGGACTCGCCTTTCCAAGCGAAAACAGGAATCCCGGCGGCAGCAATGGCGGCAGCAGCTTGATCTTGAGTTGAGAAGATGTTGCATGACGACCAGCGAACTTCAGCGCCAAGCTCAACAAGAGTCTCAATGAGGACCGCTGTTTGAATGGTCATATGAAGACAGCCAGCGATGCGAGCTCCCTTGAGGGGTTTTGAAGCGCCATATTCCTTGCGCAATGACATAAGGCCGGGCATTTCCGATTCGGCGATACGAATCTCTTTGCGGCCCCACTCTGCCAAGCTGATATCAGCAACTTTGTAATCTTGAACTGTAGTCTCACTCATACGTGTCAAACCTCTGCGACATACTTAGGTCGGTCTTTATATAGGCTCAGCGCCTATCGAAAGTGGCCCTGAGTCATGTTCTTGGATAATTTCGGGCACTTTATATCATAGACGTCAAAGAATCTAAGAAAAAAGCCTGAGCCCGCCTCGACCGCGAAGGATTTCGCAAAGCTCTAACATTGATCAAGGACGTCAATGAGCAGCTCGCCGCATTTAATGAAGTAGTCCTTCGTCCGGTCATTAGGAAACTTCAGGCGCCCATCCGCCGCCCGGCTGAAGGCGTCCCAGATCTTGCCCTTGATGGCCTCGGCCACTTTTTTGTCAGCCTCCGGAAGTTGCTTTTTCTGCTCGGTCGACCAACGGCGAAAGATGGTCTGCACTCCCGGCTCTCGGAACGACGCGAGCTTTTCTTCCAAGCTTTCTAACAAGCCCGTCAGGAAGGCCAGCATCAGGAATTCTTTGCTGAACACCGCGTCAAAAAACGGCTCCGCCAACTCAGCCCGCTCCGACAACGAACCCCGTGACTTATCGAAGAGGTCCCTGAGCGTCTTCATCAGATTCCGCCCAAGGGCATTCTTAATCTCCTCGTCCAACACATCTTCATCATCTTCGTCGATGCAGGCCATGATCAGCTTGCCGACAATGAAGCTGGCCTTCTTAAAGCCAACTCGCGAATCACCATGCAGCTGCTCATGGACGTATTCCAGCAACTTTCGTTCAATCGCCAGCCCGCCTTCTTCCCGGGCGCTCTTGAGAAAATGAAGAACGAAAGCATCCTTCTTAAAGGAAGCCCCGGGGATCTTGTCGAGAACAGGAGTGAGAGCCACCTTCGGGTCGTGGACGTTCACTAAATCGACGACTTTCTTAGGAGTGAGAGGCCCAGCAGCGGGCTTGGCTGCCGCCGGGGCGGCCTTCGGACTTGGTTCT
>JARGOJ010000647.1 GCA_029210225.1 Planctomycetota bacterium | reverse complement strand
AGGGGAATCGGGGATAGGGGCGTAAGCCCCTGGTCTCCCCGAATAAATAGCTGTTCTGCCCGGGGATCTATCCTCAAAACCAAGTCAGTGGTATTCCCCCACAAGCTAGTAGAGAGGGATTTGCCTCTCCACGAGCAAGTCTGTCACGGCGAGCAGCGGCAGACCCAGGGCCGTAAAGAAGTTGCCCTCAAAGCGCTCAATGAGCTTGATCCCTTCTCCTTCTAAGAAATAACAAGCCACGCTTGAGAAGGGCTTCTCACGGTTGACGTAGGTTTCGATTTGCTCCCGAGAGAGCACCCGGCATTTCAGACGGACGATCTCATTGCGCCTGACCGTCACAACCCCGTTCTCGACGACGGCCATCCCGTTGACCAGCTCATGATCTTCTTCCCCAAAGGCCATCAGGCGCTCGATCGCATCCTTGGCTTCAGTGACCTTACGGAGTATCTCCCCGCGAAATCTTACCACTTGATCGCAGCCGATAATCATCGACTTAGACAGGTCCCGGCTTTTATTATGAGCCTCCCAAGCTCCCAGGGCCTTGGCCTCAGCGGCGCGGCAAACATAGTCTTCGGCACCTTCGCCAGGATTGGGGCCAGGCTCGTCGGACTCTCCCACCAAGCATTCAAACTGGATCTTCGCGTCGGTAAGGATCTTATGGCGGATTTTTGAGCCAGAGGCGAGGATCAAAGACATGGGGACTCTCTATTCTTCGTTCTTAGTTCGCTTCAGGGAAGCGGAAAACGCGCTTGGTGTTGGCCCGAGTAATCTCAGCCAATTCTTCGGGAGCCATTCCCCGAAGCTTGGCGATAAATTGCCCGGTGTGAGCCACGTAAGACGGTTCATTTCGCTTGCCCCGCTTGGGGACCGGCGCAAGATAGGGGCTGTCGGTTTCGACTAATATCCGATCGAGGGGCACATTCAAGGCCGCCTCTTGAATGTCCTTGGCTTTCTTAAAGGTCACGATGCCCGAAAAAGATATGGCGTGGCCAAGCTCCAAATATCGGTCGGCCTCTTTGGCGTTCCCAGTAAAGCAATGAACAACCCCATGAACTCCCATGTGGTCTTTGAGGATGCTCGCGGCTTGATCGTGGGCATCTCGAATATGAAAAACCGGCGGCAAGCCAAGCTCTTTCGCCATGGCCATTTGACCGTGGAAGGCTTCCACTTGCGTCTATTCCGGGCTGTGATTGTAATAGTAGTCGAGGCCCATTTCCCCGATAGCGACCACCTTGTCCGAGCTTTGCAGCAGGGCTTTTAACTTCGCCGCGCTCTCAGGGGTCCAGTCTTTGGCCTCATGAGGATGGAGGCCGAGGCTGCAATAGACCGAATCTTCCTGTCGGGTCAACTCAAGGGAGGGCTCCCAGCTTGGGATCTCGCAGCCAATATCAATCATGAGGGAGATATGCTCGTCCCGGGCTCGTTGCAGCACTTCAAGGCGATCTTCGTGAAAGCGCTTTGAGCTGACGTGGCAGTGGGTGTCGAACCAGGAAAGTGTCACTGGGTGTCCTCCAAGGAACGTTCATCAGGGAATTCAAACTGTCGCAAGGCCTCGTAGAGACCAATTGCAACGGAGTTGGCGAGGTTCAGGCTTCGAACAAGATGGGTCCTCATAGGAAGACGGACTTTTAAGACCGAATCGTCTTTCATGATCTCTTCTGGGAGCCCCTTGGTTTCTTTTCCAAAGAGCAAACAATCCCCGGCTTCATAGCGAAAGTCGCAGTAACGGGCTTCGGCAAACTTCGTGAAAGCCACCAAGCGCTTGCCTTTCAAGGCCTCTCGGAAAGCTGCCAGGTCCTTATGAAGTCGGACGTCCGCGTGCTTCCAATAATCAAGCCCAGCTCGGCGCACCTTCTTCTCATCCAGGCTAAAGCCGAGTGGTTCTATCAGGTGCAAGGGCACGCTGTTCGCCGTCGTCAAGCGTCCAATGTTGCCGGTATTTTGCGGGATGAGTGGTTCAAACAGGGCGACTTGAACGGTTTCCTGAGTCATAGTCACATTCGCAAAAGCGCTTTGCTGATTTTGTCAAAGCTAGTGGGGGGAGGAGCGAGAAACTTATGGGTTGTGTCGCTTTCGAGACTAGGAAAGCTTAGTTCTCCGGCGTGTAAGAGCAAGTGTGGAGTTTGCACTTTTCTATCTAGGTCCCCAGACTCCAGACTCCGATAGCGGGGATCTCCAAGAATAGGACAACCCACCGAAGCGAGGTGCGCTCTGATTTGGTGGGTTCTTCCGGTCTCAATCGTCACGTTCGAAAGGGTTCCGGGAGCGTTCTTGGGCCAGTCTTTGGCGCGCTTGACATGACTCACAGCGACCGCGCCGTCCACGCTGGCCTTTGTCCTCTCTTTGCCTCCTTGGGAAACCTTGGTTTGCAGCTTGGCGCGAATGACTTGGCTCTGGAGTTGCCCGAAGGCGAGGACTGTATAGACCCGCTGGACGCTTTTATCTCGGAGCGCTTGGTCGAGAGTCCGGGCGGTCGCACGATTTCGAGCAAAGACCAGGAGCCCTGAGGCGTCTCTATCCAAGCGGCCTATTGGGGCGAGAAAGTCCGAGCCTGTGATCTGCGCCAGCAAATCAACTAAACCAAAGGGATGGCCGCTGCCCTTGTGGATGACTCGCCCGGAGGCTTTTACAGCCACGAGGATGTTCTCGTCTTGAAAGACAATTGCGCCGCGGACTTGCTCTAAGTCGAGCTTTGGGAAGGAGGTTTTCTTCGTTTTTGGACCTGGTTTCTTAGCTTCTTTCTCTTGGCCCAGGCCGGGTTTGGTGAGTCGCACTTCATCGCCGAGGGTTAGCCTATCTCCAGTTTTAGCCCGCTTTCCATTGATTCGAACCCAGCCTTTACGGGCCGATTTTTGGGCAAGGCTAGAGGAGAATCCGAGGGATTGGATGAGGAAGCGATCGAGGCGGGACCCAGCGAAGTCTTGGTCGATGGTGAATCGAAAGGGTCTGGGATTGGGGCTGGAGCCTGAGTTCACGAGGGAGTCTTTCGCGTTTAGAGGCGGGCTTCCAGCATTCGAACTTGTCCCCAACCTTCGTCAAAGACCTGGCCGAGGGTCTTCTTCTTGCCATAGTTGACTTTGCTGAAGTATTGGCTGAGCTTCTCGGCCATGCGATTGACCCGTCCCATGTTGCCCCCGGATTTCATTCCCACGAGGGACTCTGGACGTCGGAGCACATAGGCAGAGATGCCGAACACATTCATGATGCGGGGAGCGATCTCGGCGCGCAGGTGCATAGAGTATCGGCTGAGGTTGCGGCTGCGCTCTTGTCCCTGGGTCTTTTGAATTTTGAAGAGCAGCTCTTCCATTTCTTTGATGGTCTTGAGGCCCACGTTGTAATCGAAGACGTTCGTCGCCAAGCGCTCAACGTTGTTTTTGATCTCTTCTAAGTGTTGGAAGCGCTTCGAATCTTCACGGACTTCCAGATATCCGGGGAGCGCTTCATACTTGCGATTCAGCTCTTCGAGTTCTCGGAGTAGAGCGTCATATTCGTTTTGGGTGGCATCGAGGTTGATACCTCTTCCTGACATAAGACGACCGAGGCCTTTGGCTTTCTCGCGGCGAGACTTCTCGCGTTCAATCCGAACATGCAAAGCCTGAGCTTGGGTCTCGATCTCGGTCCGACGATTGTTGATAGCGTCGATCATTTCCCGGTGCTGGTTCTCAAAATCGTCATGTTTCTTTTTGAGCAGCACCACGAGCTGACGCCCGTTGCCGTCTCTAAGTTGTTCTGGTCGGGCAAAATCAGATTGTTCTAGGGCGAAGGGCTGATCTCGCTCGGGCGCGTCACCACGCCCGCGGCTGACAGAGGATCGCGGTCCTTGGGCGTCGGCTGCCGACTCAAGGGCTCCTTTTCGGATCGCTTTAAGCTCAGAGACGCTGAAGTCTTCCCCAAAAAAGGTAAAAACAGTGCGGTTGCGGAGCAAGGAATCGAGCTCCTGAAAGAGCAAGCGGGGATTTCTAGTTTTGAGAAGGAGGGTCATGATTCGGAAGACTCGGAGTAGCATCAGGTCGACGGCGATAAAGGCACGAGTGTAGAAGTCGGTCGCTTCATGAGGATTGCAGCCGAAGAGTCGGTAGCGCATGCTGCCCAAGGCTCCGCAAAAGTCGGAGGGGACGCGTTCTTTGAAGGCGGTGCCAACTTCGTCGACGAGGATTATTCCAGCGGGGGTGCGTCCGACCAGGGTCGCGGCGAGGACACCGGGGCGGGTGTCCATGTTGAAGAAGCCGCCGTCGGCTTGGAAGACATGATAAGGGTGAGTGAAAAACTGCCAGGCCTTGTTGGATTCACCAAGGGAGACTCCTTGGCGTCGAATACCCATAGGGATAGTGAAGGGGCCTTTGACAACGAATTCAAATTCGCCATTGGGACCCTGCATACCCACAATTTGAGAAACACGACACCATTTCTCGTATTTCCGGGCTTCTTTGTCTCCGGGATGAGGGGGGCCTCGGCGAAGTAGATCTCTGGATGGATAAGCCGGTTGTGACGAAGTCAACGTATTACCCTTGTCTGATTAGAAGACAGACAATCTCACCAAAAAGGAAATAAACTACAGTTAGACAAATATCATAATAGATAGGGGAGATAGAAGGCTCGGCTAAAGACGAAGTCTTGATCCTTAATCGATCTTTTCCCACAGTGGCAATGATTCCGATACGACAAAATTTTCTAAAGACTGATCTTCTCAATAATATTTACGCGAACTTTGTTTCTAGAAGGTGTCTAATGTTGGGTCTAAGGCGTCTTGACACTGCCATCCTCATGACACTATAGTCGCAGCTGAATGAAACACTTTTCATCGGCTTGAAAATGGTGGATCGATCGCCAAAGTGAGTCTCAGAGATCTCTGATGTATGTGATTTCAGGATGCAAAAGTGGTACCTCGGTTAGGAGATAACGGAATGCAGACGGGCCCCAGTGAGCTCGATATCATCTTTGGGAGGGCCGTCCTTTCTTTTCGAATGGTAACGAAGCAACAACTGGACGAATGCCTCGCGATCCAGCGACAGCTCCAAAACGCTGGACAACCGAAAACCCTCGCCCAAGTCGTTGTCAAGAAAGGCCTTATCAACCAAGGCCAATACCAACAAATCGTTAATGAGATCCGCAAGCGTTTCGGCCCAAGCATGGGCGTCACCGCACCGCAAAAAGGTGGGGATGTCGAAGACGGGAAAACCACAGCCGAGATGGATCGCCCCGTCCTGGTGCCCCCCGAAATCACCATGACTGGCAGTTACGTTGCCGTTAACCCCAATCAATCCGCTCCCCCACCTCGTCCCAGTAACGGTCTACCCCTTCCTCCTCTCCTCTCCTCTATGGCCCCCGTTTCATCCATGCCTCCTCCCATCAACTCCTTGCCTCCTCTGGAAGCAGGCGCCCCCGCAGGAGGCCAGGCTGTCAAAGCAGCGGCTGATCGCTGGGAGAGCGCCAGTCAGAGTCAAAATAAGAGCGGCGGGGGATGGGAGCTGGTTTCCGATTCGGAACCTGAGACCGCCCGGCCTCTCC
>JARGOJ010000646.1:3012-5513 GCA_029210225.1 Planctomycetota bacterium | reverse complement strand
CAAGATGTCCGTGACAGAGTGCTTGCTTTCAGCTCGTGGCATCGCCGACGAATACGAAGGTTACCCAGGCATCGACGATCGCATTGCGGACTTGGAGAAGAAAGAGCAGACCCTAGCCGCTGAAAAGCCTTGATGAAAAAGACCCACTCCTTTCGCCGGCACAATCGACATCGCGCCGGCGGTCCCCTTCTTATCAACTTCATGCTGGGAGAAGATCTTTACGCGATCGACATGCGTTGGATCTCCCGTGTGGAGTTGACGATGAACCTGACTCGGGTTCCCTGCGTGCCACAGTTTGTGGTTGGGGTGACCCTTCTCAATGGTCAGGTCGTCACTGTTGTTGACCTCCATGAGTTTTTGGAGGTTCGAGGCACCCAGGTGACACCTAAGGCCCAGATCATCCTTGATATTCGTGGCCAGCTTGTGTCTTTCCTATCCGACAGCATCCCCGGTTTTATCGCGCTTGAGAACCCTATTGAACCCATTACCGACGAAGAAGTGTCCATTCTCATCGGAGTAAGTCGCCTCGGAGACGCGGTTGTCAATCTGCTCGATGCGGAACAGCTTTATTTCCTCTTAACGGGGAATATAGAGAAAATGCAGCGGCGGATCTTGAAGCGTGTGAGTGACCGAGTGACCGAGGTTCTCGGCGACGTCGCCATCCTCGCGCCAGCCCGGGGGTTGATGCCCGAGGCGTTCAATCTCGATGACCATGCCGACTGCCTTACCTGCGACAACCTTGGCTTTCTCGTCATTCGTCTCGACGACTTGTTTAGCACCATGCTCACCGTTCTCAACGAACTTGATATGGGGGCCTCGGAGAGCTACAACACGATGGATTTATCGAAGGTTGTGGCTGGTTGCTTGACTTCAATCGATCCTTTTCGATCTCTGCAAGAAGAGCTGGAAGAGCTGCTTGGCAAATCGAACTTCCAAATTCTCATCGCTTACCTCGACGAGAATCATGTTGTCACTTGTCCCGACTGCGGACACCCGGAGTGATCCGGACACGCTCTTTAGAAACATTCCTCTCTATTTGATCGCAAGTTTAAGCGAGGTCTTTAAGCCCTTCCTGCTGCCTCATGTTGTCTGAAGTGAACGTCAGGAATGGTTGACCATTCTGACATGGTTGCCAAGAACAGCGCTTCGTCGAAATTGACAATTGGTGAAAACAAAGGGCTAGGTGTGAATTGCCGCTTTTGGCCCGTCAATTGCTTGTATATGTCACTCGCGAAGTGTTGGCTGTCTAGGCCAGCAAAGGTTGCCTGAGAAAGTGAGGCTTGGATCGATGAAGAAACTGCTTGGAATTCTGGTTGTAGTGGCCCTGAGCACAGGTTGCTCTAGTTTGCGAATGAAGTCGGACAAAGAGGTCCGGGAGCTGGGTGAGGAAGCGTATTCCACTCAGAAGTATGATGAAGCGCAGACTTACTATGATGAGTTGCTTCGGCGCGACGAGGAAGACGTAGACACTCGTTTGAAGCGCGGACGCTCAAGAGACAAGACAGGGAATTTGTTGGCCGCTCGGGAAGATTATTCCCAGGCCTTGAAGGTTCAACCTCAGGATGTGCGAGGGCGCCTTTATCGGGCTGAGCTATCCATTCGCAACGGCGATCACGCCACAGCGAAGGCTGACTTACAGGAGATCGTTGGCTCCGGAGATGTGGATGCTGGCGACCGAGTCGTGGCCTTGAAGTTCCTCGGTAATATCGAGGTCGCAAAGAATAATTATCCTGGGGCCCAAGGCTTTTATCGTCAGGCGACGACTTTGGGCGCGTCTTCGGCGGATCCTTGGGTGATCAAGCATGTCGCGGAGGCCAATTACAACCTCGGGCAGTGTCTCTACCTCACGAAGGATTTCCAAGAGAGCCATGAGCGCTTCACGCTCTATGCGAGTATGGCGAAGCGCGGCGGCCTCAGTGTGAGCCCCCAAGATTACTACTTGCTTGCGATCACAGCTTATCTAAGCGGTGACTTCCAGACCGCTTCAAACTTTTGGGATAAAGCCGATCCTCAAATGAGGGCGAACGCAGCTCGTGTTCTTGACGATCCAACAATCAATTCAAAGCAGTTTCATTGAACCAGCGTTGGCGCTTGAGAGAGCGCCACCCATTGAAAAGGAGTCAAAGTAATGAATTTTAAGACGACACTAGCGCTGGTCGCAATGCTCACACTGCCGGTGACAGCGTTTGCTCAAGACGACGAAGAGAAGAAGAAAGATGTGGCCACGGTTGTCAAAGTTGACAAGTGGACGATCAAGTCGGAAGTGAACACTCTGACGAACTCAATGAAGCAGTTCAACGGATTGATCGACTCTCTTGGCAAGGCCAACAAAGATCTGAGTGATACTTTTAAGAAGTTCCTCAACGATCCAAAGAATGAGTTGCTGGCAGCGCAATTGCAGAAGAAGCTCGCGAAGTATGTATCAACGGCCTCGAAGGAGTTCGATACGATTATTGCGACGCAGGATGTTCTCACCTCGAACTTCCGTAACCTTCGCCATA
>JARGOJ010000646.1:0-3002 GCA_029210225.1 Planctomycetota bacterium | reverse complement strand
GGGCACCTCAAAGACAAGTCAGTCGATTTCAAAGGTCAGTCAAAGTCTCATGTGACGGCAACCCGAGTGATTGATAATGAGATGATTCGCCTGGCGAAGAAGTCGAACGATCCCAACCTCACCGAATCTCAGCGCAATGAGATACGACGTAAGTTCAATTTCAAGCTCCGTGAGAAGAAGCTTCAAGAGCGATACATTCGCGGTTATAGCGCTCGTCAGAAGAGCTATCAGCGGCTTCAAAAAACAACAGAGCGCTTGGAAAATCACTTCGGCAAGATTCACTCCGACTTCGAGAACTTCATTAAGAACCTCGAGAGTGAGAAGAAATACTTGCGGGCTGTGGTTGAGCAGCAGGTTGACACTTTGCGCCTTCAAAAGCTTATGCGTGAAGGCATTGTTGGTTCCGAAAACGCTCTCGTCAGTGTGAATAAGAAGATCGCGACGCTTTATCTTAAGGTCGACACCTTCGGTTCGATTCAAGATCGTATTAGTGATCAGATGAGTAATTTTATGGACTCTCAGACTTCTGCTCTCAATGTGACCGACAAGATTGGCGCCGTGGGAACCACAGGTGTTAATGCGGGTGCACTGAATAAGGATGTTGACAAGTTAATGGCGGAATACGCCAAGAAGACTGAGACTGAGCCTGAGGAAACTGAAGAAAAGGGAGACAAGTGATGATTAGTAAGAAAACAATCGGATTTTTATCGTTGGCTCTCGCCTTGTCTTTTCCAGTCTCTGCTCAAGACTTCAATCGATCTGGGGGCGACAAGCCAGACCTCGGCGGAGATCCCAGTAAGAAACTAACCGAGACCCCCGCGACTCCTGCGCAACCAGGGGAGGTTCCCGGAGCTACTCCTGAGAATGGGCCGACTAAAGCCCAATTGACGGAAGAGGAGCAGGAAGCTCGCAACGCCAAGATCAAGGCTGAGCTTGACGAAGCGGAGCGCATCGCAAAGAGAACTCTTAAGGATAAGAGCTCTGACTACAAGACCACATCGAAGAGAGTTCAGAACTTGCAGCGATTGGTTAAAGAGTATGAGGCTCGTGAGGGTCAAGCCTTGCGTCGGAAGCGCGCCATCCAAATGGAGATCTTCAATCGGAGTCTTTACTTGGAGAAGCAGAAGAACGCCGGCAAGATCCCGACGGCGGTCTACAATCGTCGTGTGGTTGAGGAGAACAAGAAATACGAACGTGAGCGTCGCGAGTTGAACGCCGAGGTTTCCTATTGCCAGAAAGAGCTTGCGGTTCTTCGTAAGCGGCTTGGCGAGCAGGAAGCGGATAAGCGAGTTCAAGAAGCAACGAACCCACGTTTGTTGAGAGCGAATCGTAAGAAGGTTGCTAAGGCTCCTACTCTTCCAGGTTTTATCGACAAGAAGATTCGCGCCTTGTCTGCGTTCAAGATTAAAGGATCACTTGGGAATGAGCGTTTAGACGGTCATCCCTGATTCTGTGACATTGAGCTCTTGTTTAGAGGAGGTGTTCACACGTCTCTTCTCGCTCGGGGCCGCCAGCGACCGATCGCATGGCGGCTTCTCATGCTCCCGGGCATGAGTCGAATTCAACTGCTAGATGGGGACCTGTTCGATGGAGATTGTCGAATTTCTTAAAGCTTCTGGGGTCTTGGTCATTCCCCTGCTTGCTTGCTCAGTGATCGCTATGACGATTATCTTAGAGCGGTTCTTTTACTGGCTGATCTTCTGGTGGCGTGTCGACTTAAAGGGGCGGCAGCGAATCATGCTGGGAGACACTCATTTGACTCGCAGCTCTGACCGCGTCGCGGAAGTCTTAAGAGCGGTCGTTTGCCATCCCAATGAGCCAAGTATCGCGAATGTCGAAGCAGAACGCGTTATGCGCGACAGCCGACGTTTCTTGAAGGTTATCAATTGGGTCGCGACCCTGTCGACCTCATTAGGTTTGCTAGGAACTGTTGTTGGTGTGTCCATGGCCTTGAAAGATCTAAACGATCCTTCCAAATT
Organism: Planctomycetota bacterium; assembly: GCA_029210225.1. Classification (GTDB taxonomy): domain Bacteria; phylum Planctomycetota; class J058; order J058; family JARGOJ01; genus JARGOJ01. The sequence goes on along the minus strand of JARGOJ010000646.1, from coordinate 1,023 downwards.
GACTCCAGCCCTGGCTGTAGCCCTTAACACAACCATTATCGGCTTGGTCATTTATCTTGTGACCTACACCTTCGCGAGCCTGTTTACGTCTCGGTCAAACAAGCTTGGTTCTGAGCTTAAAGAGTTGATGATCGAGACTCGACGTTACGCCATGGATCGATCAAACACCAGAAACCAAAGGGCGTCAGCGCGAATGCGTGCGGCGAGCCATAGTTAGAGCTGGGGGGCAAGTTGGCTGATCAGTTCTTAGAAGATGGTGGAACCGAGTTTTTCTTTGAAGAGTCTACAGAGGAGTCGGGTCTGAATATCACGCCGATGGTGGATGTGATCTTCATACTCCTGGTTTTTTTCCTCTGTGTATCTCAATTGAAGTCGGGGCAGTTAAAGGTGGTTCTACCTAAGGTGGATAAGTCGCCAGAAATTGTCAGCGCTGATAAGAAGAAGCCCATCGTTGTGCAGATGTCAGCGGGAGGAAAGATTGCTATTGGGGATCAAGTCTTCACCGACTTTAGTCCAATCAAGGCGGCCCTGGCGAAACTTGTCAAAGAGAAGGGCGAGGATCATCCCGTTTCAATTGAATGTGATGAGAAAGTGACGATGGGACGAACAAGCCGGGTCTTCGCGCTCATGATGAACGCTGGGTTTCGGAAGGTGAGTTTGCCGGTGAACGAGGAAGGGCAATAGGAATGAGTCAGGAGGCCGGAGCAAGCGACGTTCAGGACCGACTTGATGCGCTGGAGGCAGAGGCTCAGAACCCCGTCCAGGCGTCGCTATCGCCCGTTCAGGCTGGTACTGTTGCCGGTATCGGCGCGCTCTATTATGTAGCCTTCATTCTTCTCGCCATTATCGTTCATGTCATCGTTCTCTTCTTCCTCTCAGTAGCGATCGAAACTCCTGAACCAAAGAAAAAAGAGCCTAAACAGATACAGATCGCTCTAAAACCGAAGCCAAAACCGGTTCCAAAGCCAAAACCGAAGCCGAAGCCAAAAACGGTTCCCAAGCCAAAACCGAAGCCGAAACCAA
>JARGOJ010000645.1 GCA_029210225.1 Planctomycetota bacterium | reverse complement strand
AGGGTTTTGTTCGCGATCTTGAACGATGAGGGTGCCAACACTGTTTTGATGAGCGGCATAGTTCTGCTGGTTCTGCTGGTCCTGGCGGCAAGTGTCGGCGTTTTGTAGTTCAAAAACCTGATTCGCGAGTGTTTCGAGTGGGTTACCCAGCGTGTCGTCAACATATAGCTGAATCGCGCACTGATGGTTGATTGGATTGGGATTGGCTGGATTGTATGCCAGCACGATACGGAAACCTTTGACGTTGTTCCATTGGTAAACGACATTCGGTGTATGTTCAAAAAAGAATTTTGCAAGCATTCAGTCTTCCTCAGGGCCAACAATCGGAGTAGCGCTTTGGTACTTTTTAGTGATATCAACGAACCAGGAGAATTGGTCGAATTTGAGTTTGAGTTCTGTGGTATCCAGCTTTAGGTATAATTGAGAGGGTGTCTGAGAATTGTCGGAAAACCAGAGAGACTTCCAATACCCATTGGGGTCCTTAAAGTAGCGGTCTTGTTCTTTTTGGCGCTGTGTTGTGATTTTTGCTTCTGTCACGAGGTTGAAAACAACTTCACTAAAATGAGTCGGCATGATTTCGGAGCCGGCCGCTTTTTTGAGCACATCTATGATCGTGAAATAGAGGAATATTGTTGTGGTCCATGAAGGCAAGAACGGCTGCCGAGTGTCCTTATCAATAACTGAGAATAGCCTTTCGTGAATCTGGTTATCGACCTTTTCAGCTTTTTGAGACAGAAGGAAAGTTTTGATTGGGGCTGTGTCAGGAGTCGCTCTTGATTGTTTTGTGTAGCGCTCATCTCCGTTCTGTTTGCCGAGGAGACTGACCAGTATTTCATAGCCAACAGGGCGAACGGTGGAGAAGGCATCGTCTTTCTGGTGACGAAGAAAGCGGCTTGGGCCGACCAAGTGAATAGGGAGAGCGGACAGTAAATCTGTATCGACCTGTTCAGCTTTGAACCAAGGTTTTTGTCCGAGAGGATTGTCGCCGGGTTCCTTGTCTCCAAGATCCTGGCCGAGTGTCATAAGCATGGGAGGCAAAGCCACTCGAACTGCCCCAGCAGAGAGTGGGTCTACTTTGAGAGATTGTAGGAAGCTGACTTTCTTGTTTTGTTTGTAGGTTCCGTTTTCAACAAAGGCCAAGTTTGTAAAGTAAATGCAGTGTGGGAGGATGAAGTTATTATTGTCGATTGTTGCAGGATTGAAAAATTGAGTTCCTCCAGAATAGTGACTATTCGTGACTTCACTCCAGAAGTCGTCAGCATTTCCGTTATAAAGAATGATTTCTGAGTCTTGCGATCCCTCAAGTTGAGCAAAGAGATGCTCTAGACCATAAAGTTCCGAGAGGATATGTCGCAGGCCACTGAGATGGGTTCGGGCTAATCTGGCAAAACTTCGGACCTGACGTTGGAGTGCGCGTTCATCGCCGAGTGAGTCTGAGTCGAAGTATTTAGTGAGCGAAAACTTCGACAGGAACTCCTTGACGTCGTGGCAGCCCAGCATATCTTCCATGATTCCCAATTTGTGGGAATCTCCTCCACCAAGACCAATGCCCTTGTCATAGTAGAGCAAGAACTCTTCGAGCACTGTTTGCAACACCCACCGGTTGCGCTTCTGGATCCCCTCCTCAGCGCTGTCTGCGTTATCGAGATAGTCTTTGAAGATTTTTAAAGAGCCTTCATAAAGCACATCTCGAAGCGAACTGGGAGTCTTCTCCCGAAGAGCTTCCGAGGCTACAGTCTTTGCATCAGGCGCTTCAGCCGTTTCACTCTGGAGCTTCTCTCGAGCCGAACTGACGAGGCTTCGGACAGACTTGAGCGAAACTCTCTTGATTGAAGAGGAAGTATTCTGTTTTGGCGTATGGGGTGTCGCTTGCCCTGCAGGGCTTTTTGAGGGCACGTTAGAGCTGGACGCATGGGCTGACGTTGTAGTGGAAGCCAATTGAGGAGACGCTTGGGCCTGTGCGGTCACTGCGCCTTCTCCTTCGGACTCAAGCTCCACCTCTTCTTCTTCCTCTTCTCTTGCAGCATTCTCGAAAAGAGTACTTAGGTTTTTTGAGAATGCGGATTCCATGAACTTGCCTTGTTCAACAGTGTTCTTGACACTTACTATACCCCCAGCTTCTATGTTAAGTCGAATCAAGGCTTCGCTAAAGGACACCTGTCCGTTGAGGAGCAGCTCGACGTAAGTGGCAGCCGCGAGTTCGGCATTGTTTAGGGCTTTCGCATATTCGGGCGTTAGAGCATTGCGGACAGGCTCTTCAATACCGTCAATGAGCTTTTGGTATAGCTTGTCCTCTTCTCCTTGCTTGAAATCTCCGTCCTTTACAGAAGATTCAAAACCAGCTTTGTTTTGTTCGCCGAGAAGGCGGAAATTGGTGCGAAGTTTTTCTGTTCCTGGGGCAGCAGCTAATGTGTACAGTGCGATAAAGCGGCTGACAAACTGACGACCCACTTCCCTCCGTGTCAGGGCTGTTTCTCCAAACAGACCTGGAAAGGTCTCTTCCAGCAGTAAGGATTCCAAGCCTTCTGCGAAGGACTCTCTGACCTGTTGAGTCAGTTCTCGTTCGGTCATTACATCCTGAACTCTTTTCGCCAGGTCGGCAAATCGTTCCGGAGTTTCACCCTTCCCAAAAATCCCCGCAATCGTGGTCTTGACTTTGTCTTTGAACGCCTCCCTCTTGTCCTTGTTCAGAGTCAGTCGAGGATCGGCAAGAATCGGAAAATCAGTCGTTTCACAGAATTCTTTGAGGAATCGGTCAAGCTTTTCACCTACTTTAGGATACAACGTTGTCAGAGACTTGCCTGTGATGCGTGACCAAGAGACTTGATACTCCCAACTTGCGTATTTTCCCTCGTCAAATACGACATTGAGTTTGTCAGCTTCGAAATACGGGTTGTCCTGGTGATTATTAGCCTTAATCGCTCCCGTTCTCATGGCTGCAGAAACGCGTTTCATAAGATGCTCAAAAGGATACTGGACTGCGAGATCGATCAATATTTTGCTGTGCAGGATCTCTCTAATCTCTGTGACTGCGTCGCGGTAGCCACTCAACTGTGTGTAATGATTGCGAAGCCACTCCTCGAGGATCCCAAAGAAACTGATTAGAAGTTGTCCATCAGATTTACCCTCGTCTAGCTTCCTCTCTTCAATCCAAGCACTCCAGCCAGCTAAAGCCTCATCAGATTGGCCATTGGGAAGTTCGTTGACTGATCTTGGAAGTTGATTCCCTTCTAGAATTTGATCTGTAAAGAACTTGAAAAAACCGACCGGTAAGGCATCCCCACGGCTCCAGTCAATCTCAATGCCATCGGTTCTGCTCGATAAACGATCAAGGAAATTGGCGAGTAAGGAGTCGAGTTGACCACGAAACTCAATGAAGCGACCGAGTTGATCTCTAAGCCGGCCAAGGATCATTCTCCCAGGTTCTTGACCATTGTAGGACTCACGATCTCCCTTCTTGAGTTCCTCAAAGAACCAATTTCCAGGACCTAGAACGCCAGTCTGAATCGTTTTATGCTGAGGTTTGACAGCGTCTTTGAAACTTTGGAAGCGGAGGTTACCGCCACGCGTGATCAGATTTCCATAGCTCTTGGGTTGCCCAGCCTGATCAGTGGTGCCATTGAAGGCGTAAAATCCGCCTCTTTGAACATCTCGACCATTGAATTCTCCAACAATCAAGACTCGATTGAGTATCTCTCGGCATTTTTCTTGCATAGACCGCACTACTCATCTGTGTAGGAAGGTGTGATTTGGAATTCTTCGTTGGGATAAGCTAGCGAGACATTATGACAGTTTTGAGCTAACTAAGTCAAGTCGGCCTCCTTCATCGCAGCGGCGAGCCAGCGGTCGAGTTCTCGAACCACAGATCGCCCGCTCTTTTGCTTTGACTGAGCGACACGCTGGACTATTGCCGCTTGTACATGTTGGTCTGAGAGTTCTTCAGGAAAAGCTAGGCGAGAACGTCGCTCCCGACCTTCTATTTTGAGTCTAAGTATCCCTCTGAGGGCTTCATCGTTTAACTCTGAGAACATGATAACTCCGTCCATACGGTCGACGAGTTCAGGACTCATCGCTCGGCCTCCTGGAAAGCGGCCAGGATCTGTCAACATTAAACTTAACTCTTCTTCACTGGTATTGACTTGGCCCCAATGATCTTTGAGGGCATTCGATGTCATGATAATGATCGTTTGTGAAAAGTCCGTCTTCAGGCCGCGTCCATCTTCAGCTTCTCCTGAAAAGACTCCCAGCAACACCTGGTACAACTCATGAGCCTTTTCAATTTCCTCAAGGACAATGACAGAGTGAGGTCGCGTCCTCACTTCAGAGAAGATCGTGCGAGTTTCTCCAAATCCGACGTATCCTGGACTGGCTCCCATAAACCGGGTTCGCGCAGATTCTCCAACGTATTCATTCATGTTCTTGATGATCAAGGCTTCGCTGTTCCCCAACATATCCTGAGCCAGAGCCTTCGCTAGTTCAGATTTCCCAACACCCGGTGGCCCCAAAAACAGAAAGATGCCTATGGGCTTTCCTGGCTCAGTCCAGCCTCTCCCATGGAGTTTCATGTGATTGACCACAGTGTCGATCGCGTGATCCTGACCAACGACCCTCAGGCAAAGCTGCTCTCGCATTGCCGAAAATCGTTCTTGATCATGAGGACGTAACAAGTGGTCTATTGGGAGGTTTCGGTAGCTGGAAATCACCTCGGCGATACATCGTTCGGTGAGCGTCTTCGCCGACTTTGGAACTCGACCTGCAGCCCATTGAAACTCTTTTCTAGCAAGGGCTGTCTTGGCAAGATTGATGGCTTTGGCTGGAAGCCGTTCGAGAGGAAGGTATTCATTCGACAGGTGAACGGCAGCCTCGATCGCGTCGTCAGTGACCTCGAGGCGCTGGTTGATAGGTCTCTCTTGCTGAATGGCTGCAATGACGTGATGAAGGATGTGTATAGACTGCTCGACGGACGGCTCTGGAACTTCAACGGGACTGAGGCGCCTCATTAGAGCCGGGTCTGCAGCAATGAATCGATCAAACTCGTGGCGTGTTGTTGCTCCGATGCAGCGAAACTGTCCCTCTCGGATAGCCTCTTTCAGTGAGTTTCCAATAGTGCGAGTCATCTCTTTGGTTGTGTCGAGCAGTGTGTGAATCTCATCAAAGAAAAGAATCAAGTTTGGACTTTTACTTGCCTCTTCTATCAAACGTTTGAGAGTCTTCTCTAAAGCTCCTCGCTTACTTGAGCCAGCGAGAATGTCGATGGCGCGAATTGAGATGATCTGCCAGTCTTTCATTTCTGCAGGGAATCGGCCTCTATTTGTCGCTAATTGAAAAGCAAGGCTCTCTACCAAGGCTGTCTTGCCAACGCCAGCCTCCCCAACTAATACTGGGAGCTGCCCTTTCATACCCAGTAGGATGAGAAGTTGCTCCATAAGCTCGGTGTTACTGTCGAGCGCAAACTCTGCCGCGGCTCCTTCTAGGGCTTTGGCTGTGAGGTTCGTGCCAATGCCAATGTCTTCA
>JARGOJ010000644.1:745-5527 GCA_029210225.1 Planctomycetota bacterium | reverse complement strand
ACCGGGCCTAAAGGGGCCGGAAAACTCGTTGACTGGAGAGTGCCTGAGCTTGTCATTGAAATCGGATTGAAACCCAGGAAGACTAAGTAGCAACTATCACTCAATGACTTTCACTGAGGAGACTTCGCCGAAATGCGAAGTCTCCTCGCTTCCATTGACAACCATCGATCATTTATTCGAGTGCAGGCCGGGGAAAGCAACCCTGAGCTTCAACAGTCCCAGGGTTGCTTTCATTCTCGCTATGACTTGGAAGATTGAAATCTGACGGAAGACTTTGAGGAAGAACTTTGCGGGACGAGGTTTGCTCAGATTTGAAATCGGTTATGATTCCTGAAATCACAGTTTGCTCGGTTTTATTTCCCTTGTGGAGCCGCGTTCTTCAAGGCGGCTAGGATTCTCAATATGGGTCATGTCTTCGCGAGACTGACGGGATATGGCTACTCCATGGTCCCTGTCGATTCGCCCTATAAATTTCGTTGGGGCCGAAATAACCGCACGGTCTTGATTGACATCGAGACAGACAAGAGCACTGCGGAGATTCACTATCCTGAAGGGAAAGCTTTCGAGGAGTTTTCTGAAGGCGCCGACATGGATGAGATCGTTGAGATCACACCGGTCGAGCACACTGGACCCTTCCGAGTAGAGACCTCTGTTTTCTCTGTCAACTGGCCTTCAGGATTCGAGATTGAATCATCTGGGTCGGGAGAAGGACCGCCCTACGATATCATTGGCCCGGATGACACTCTCATCTATATTCAAGGCCCTATCGAGAAGTCCTTTGTCCCTCCCATCGAAGAATTGGTAGCCCCAGGACAACGCCTCACCGATAAAGGAACCGCTCATGAGTGCCAATGGGTTGAGCTGAGCTATAGTCATGAAAAAGTAAAATGGTGCCAGCGGCATTTTCGACATGACCATGGGGAGCACGTATTCCTCATTACCGGGCAGGCCCCAGTAAAGAAGAAGTCTGGAATGATTGACGCTCTCAATGAGGTCGCGGCTTCTTTTCAGATCATGACAGAAGGCGACCGAAACTAGGTCCCGTCGCCTTCTTCTGGCTCACATCGCTAAAAATTGAGTGAGCTCAAAGCTTGAGACTCGCTGGATCAATCCGGCTGAGTCGGCCTGAGTGTGGAATAAGTCCAATCTCTTTGAGGCGTCGAGTTAAGAACTTATGGGCGGTAATCGGTGGCCATTGAGGAGGGTTCTCGGCGCTCACAAAGCGATCCAAGACCGTCAAATCACAATCTGGGAAGGGATGGACAAAGAAGGGCATGGAGTAACGTGAGCGGTTCTCACCGTCCTTAGGATTGACGACGCGGTGGGTTGTCGCGGGGACGACTCCATTCGTGACCCGTTTCATCATGTCGCCGGTGTCGACGATGATATCGCCTTCGAGAGATTCCACGGGGATCCACTCATTTTCGTGAGTCAAGATCTCCAGTCCCGCGCCGTCACTCTCAATGAGCAAAGTCATGAGATTGATGTCTTCGTGAGCGGCAGCGCGAATCGCGCCTCTAGGAGTGTTGGCCGCAAGGGGAGGATAGTGAATGATCCTGTGGACTGAATTCCCGGTCTCGATCATGTTCGAGAAGGTTTTTCGGGGAAGTTCAAAGTACAGAGCGAAGGCCTGGAGAAGAGTGCGGGCGCAGTCTTCAAACTGCTTGTACATTCTTAACGCGACGTCTTTGAGCCCTGGAACTTCCGTCGGCCAAAAATTACTTGAGTAAATCGGGTGGTATTTGTGGTCTTCCGGAACTTCTTGGCAAACATGCCAAAACTCTTTGAGATCGGCGACGGTTGCGTCTTTGGCCTTCTCCCGACCAAAAGGCGAGTATCCACGGTTGCCGCTCTTCAAGCATTGATATTGAATTTTGTCGTCGGCCGGGAGCGCAAAGAATCGCTTGAATCGCTCATAGCTTTCATTTGTTAAATCGGTCGACAAATTGTGTCCACCGACGACCACAAATCCGGTTTGGCAAAGGCCGTCACCAAGAGTTCGTATGAAGTCCTTCTTGTCGGCTTCATCGCCTTCTAAGAAGGACTGTAGGCTCACTCTGGGGATAGTCATAACCACGGTGCACTCTCCTGGAACCCTAGGGGATCTCAATGATCAAATCTCTGACGCATTGCGGCACACTTTAATGAAATTGTCAGAAATTGGGAGAGTCAAAAATTAGTGAGGATTAGAAAATTGGGCAGGGGATATCGCAGAGATAGAGGACAAACATGAAGTGAGCGGCGGCGCCTCCTAAAACAAAAAGATGCCACACTTCGTGATATCCAAAAATTTCCGGCCATGGATTGGGTCTTTGAAACAAATAGACGAAGGCACCCACTGTATATATTACTCCGCCAGTGGCCACCCAGGCCAAAAGCGCCGGAAGCTCAGTTAGCTGGGGGAGAATGATGTGCCCGGGAATAACAATGATCCACCCGAGGCCGAGGTAGATTCCGACGCTAAGCCAGCGAGGCGCGCCCATCCAGACCATCTTCATGATAATTCCTGCGATGGCTAGAACACCTAGGGTGATCAACATGGTGACTCGCCAAGTCCCATCCAGAAAGTGCATCATTGGTGGAACATAGGAGCCGGAAATCATTAGAAAGATGGCTGAGTGATCGAGCTTTTGAAGAAACAAGTTCCATTTCTCGCCCCAGTCAAAGTAATGATAACACGCTGAAGCAAGGAAAACACTAGCCTGACAGAGAGTGTAGACGACCATGCCGGTGGCCTTTGCGCTGTCGTGCGCTGATAACACTGTTAGAAAAACTCCTCCAACAAGGGCGGCTATAAAACCGGCGAAGTGGGTCGCGAAGCTGATAGGCTCTTTGCCTAAATAGGGTCGTATATCCACAGTGTTCTTTCCATGAGAGTGAGTTTTCCGGCGATGACTTCCTTACAATATGACATATCGAACATGATTCGGCATGGCAAAGAGAGGGCTGACTCAAGTCTTCGCTCCGGTATTCCCGATTTCATCCCGGTGCTATGTAGGTTTATCGGAGAGTGAGAGCTTTTTTGCGGAGCCGAAATTTACTGTTTTGGAGGAAACTTAATGAGAGGTCGACGCGCCATGACAAAGCAACGCTTGACTCACCTGCCTAAAGATCTCATTGATCAAGGCTTTGACATCCACCTTGTCTTCAATGAAGCCCAGGCATCGGAGGCCAGGCAAGTCTTCGACGCATTCATAGAGTTTGTAGAGGAGAGAGAGATTCCCTATCAAAGGGGGATGATCTTTGAAAAGCCCGTTGGCCCCTGGCCAACACCGATGTGGCAAGTATTGCTCCGTCCCGAGTCGAGCTTTGCCCAACTTGAGAGTCACATTGGAGCTTGCTTGGGGTGGATGATGATCAATCGTGGGTCCTTTTCAGTCATGATTCACCCGAACACTGACGAAAGCTCAGAATCTGGCGGCGCGTTGAGAGATCACCGTGACTATTGTTTATGGCTAGGGACTCCCCAAAATCTAAAGTTGAGCATTTTCAATCGGGAGATGTGAGAACCTTGGACCGAGACCTGCAAGAGCGAATCCGTGGCCTAAACGCACAGTCACAGTCGGTTGAGGTCCTTCAAGAATTGGCCATTCTTTGCCAGCGATATTCCCTCGACGACTCCCAAACTCCATTCCAGGGTTGGTTCGACGCGCTCAGTGTCGGGACGAAAAAGCAGCAGCTAGACGCCCTGAGCAAAATTGAGTCCTTGGGAGCAGCAGGGGTCATCGCCCTTCCAGCCATGCTCAAGAGCCTAGAGGCTCCGGCGAAGTTTCGTCGTCGTCCCATACTCGCGATTATTGAAAAATTGGGGGCCTGCGCGATTCCAAATTTGGTCGACGCCTATCGGGGCGGTGTCTCCCCTGCGACTCCCTGGATCATCGCCGCCTTGGGGAGGATCCCAGGAAACGCAGAGTCCTTTAGCGTCCTTTGCCATGCCTTCGAGAGCATACGATTAGACGTTAGCTTAAAGGCCGTGGTTGCCTTTCGATCCTGCCCGCAATTTTCAATTGAGATCGAGGCTCGCTTGAGGCCGCTTATCTTAAGAGAAAATGGCGATTTGGGCTTCCACGCAATTCAAACACTGCAAGCGCTGAATTATCAAAGCCCCGCCCTCTTCGAAACACTCACAGAGGCCCTAACAAAGGGCCAAAGTAGCCAGATCCGTCGCGGCGCAGCCTGTGCCTTGGTACAATTCAAAACGAAAGTCAGTGACGCTCTACCTGTGTTGATTGATGCCTTGGAGGACGTCAAAGACGTGAGCGACGTCGTCGTGGACAATTTCCAATTTATTGAATCTCTCAATGAAGCTCAACTGGCCCGTCTAAAAGCGCTCTTGAATAGTCGAAGAATTGAAACTCGACTCAACACAGTCAGAGCTGTCGGAGAGATTGGTGTCGCAGCTGGCCCTCTATTTCCATGGATTATAGCCCAGTTCAGTCATGAAGAATATTGCTTGCCTCAAGCGGCGGTGTCAACGCTCGTGGTCATTGCAAAGAACTCTCCGAAGTGTGAAGCGAAGTTACTGAGCAATCTAAACAATCGTCATAAACAAACACGTCGCTATTCAGCCGCAGCCCTGGGTTACTTCAATTCTTCGTCTCGAATAATTGATAGTTTGCTCCAATTGATAGATGACCCTTGCCCCCAGGTGAGAGGAAGTGTCATCAAATCTTTGGGTCAATTGAACGCGCCGGCGCGGTTATGTCTAAATCAATTCATGAATGCACTTCTATCCATTGAATTTCGGGAATCATTCGAGGCTGCTAGAAGTATCCGAGAGAT
>JARGOJ010000644.1:0-735 GCA_029210225.1 Planctomycetota bacterium | reverse complement strand
AGTCTCTCGTTTGAAGTGCTCTTGAGTACTCTCCACCATTCAAATGAGGGGCTGCGACGAGAGGCCATTCTGTCTCTGGTGAAATTCCCCGACAGAAGCACAGAGGTAATCCGGGAGCTGATCTCTTTGCTAAAGCGAGAGCACCGCACAAGCGTGCTCTTGGTTCTCCTAGAGCACCTTGGCGAATTGGGAAAAGATCAGATAGAGGTTCGGGAAGCCGTGGACGCTGCCTGCGCTCATCCCAATTCAACGGTGGCAGATAAGGCAGCTCTTGTCGCTAGAATTTGGCGGTAGAGGAAGTCTGGCTTCCAAACATGTTGTCAAAGGCTGTTTCTCGCTCAATCAATGTTGAGCTGCAGCGCGAGAGTTTTCATGGCAAGACTGATTGGAGATTCGGGGTTCGTGTCACAAACGGGCCTTTGTTTAAGTAACGCCTCGTTCGTGGCCGAATCTCTAGGGATCGTTGGTATTAAAATCGATGGACCAAACTGTTTCCGGAGCGCCTTTTCCCATTTCGAGGCGTCATCTTGTTTCTCGGGGGAAACGAGGACAATACCACGAAACCTTGTTTTCGATCCGATGACATTGTCCCTCAATTGCTTCAAAAACACTGGTAGTGTTCTGAAGGACAATACGTCTGGCTTCATGATGAGGACGAACTCATCGGCCAGTTGATAAAGATCGTGTGACCTCGTCCCGACGTAAGGAGGAGTATCTATGACAATGTGTCGGTAT
>JARGOJ010000643.1 GCA_029210225.1 Planctomycetota bacterium | reverse complement strand
CACTGGGGGCGAGGGACTTTTTTAGATCTCGAACAACGCTTGCTGGGATGGGACTCGGTCCAACCCACTCACTATTTGCGGGCACTCGAGCTGTCTGAAGGAAAGACGTGGGATGTCCTCGTTAGTTTTCCCACCCGGGCGAACGGCGCTCGCCTGCCTGCCCTCTTCCATCAAGTCCTTTCGTTCTCTTGTCATTTTGGCGGCCCCCTCGTCACCGCTGGCTTCTTGACACTTTGTCAGCTTATGGTTTGCCCGATCATCATCATTCTCGGGCGATCTCTTTTTGGTCGCCAGGCAAGTTATTGCGCTGCCGCCCTCTTCGCTTTGTCGCCAAGTCTCGTATCCAGGAGCCAAACTTTTGCCAATGAACTCATGGCGATGCCCCTGGCCTGCCTCTATCTCTTCCTGCTCCTTCGAGCACGCAAGGATTCGTCGTCCTCTGCTGCCGGTTGGGCTTTTGCTGCGGCGACAGCGCTCGGTCAGATTCATTTGAGCGGACTATTCACCCTCGTCCTGACCGGCCCACTCTGTCTTTTTTTCGCCTACAAGAGCGGACTACGACGCTCCTTTCCGGGGCTGCTCTTTGGATTTCTTATCCTTCTCCCTTTTGCCACTCATGAGATAAAACATGACTTCCGCGAGAGTCGACGCCTCGTCGGCCTCACCAGTCCAGAAGAGGTTCATTCAAAACTGGAACGTAAAAAGGCCTCCCATCTCTCCGCAATAGTAGAAATTCCTACGCAGAGTGTCGTTTGGTTCGGATCTAGTTGGACTCTTGAATTCGTAGGTAAGACAGTCGAAGCTGAGTTCTCAAGGAGTTTCTCCGGTCTAGTAACGCTCAACAAATTCGTTGAATGGCTGCTCGCAATCCTCGGCCTGGCTGCGTTCCTCTTTGCCCTTAGCAGGCGTGGTACCAACACTGTGAAAACGGCGCCGCGCTTTGTCGCCCTGCTCCTCTCTTCCCATTGGCTCGTGTATTGGGTCGTCAACCTCGAAGTTGACCCCTACTACATGTTAATCATTACTCCCCACGTCGCTCTTTTACTCGGCACATTGATCAGTCATTTCATTCATTCTGTCATCGAGTGGACTGGATCGTCGAGGAAGATCGGGCTTGCGGTCATATCGACCCTGAGCGGGCTAGTACTTTTGACTTGGATCACGACAAGTGTTGGGGTTATGAACGCGCTCCACGAAAATGGCGGGAATAGCCAATCTTTCTATGGTCCAAGCTATCGAACACAGCGAGACGCACTGAGATGGGTCATAAGCCATGAAAAACAAATCATCTATATTGAACATCTGAGTTTCGCCCTGTCGCTGGATATATTTTTTCGAGAATTCCCAGAAGAATCGCAGCGTCAATTCAAGCAGATAAAAACAGTCCTTCCATTTTGGGAGATTCCTTATCGAATCATCTTCCCCAAGAAACCCCGTGGGCCAGTGTCTATCATCGATCACAAACCCCTAAAGAACGCCAATGTTCTCGCTCAATTTGGACAGATTTATGTCATTGAAGGGCGCCCTAGAGAGAAGGTCCGAGACAAGTGATGACCGACCCTTATTGGCCCCCAATAGACCGCCATTTTGGCAAGTTTCCTAAAGCTTGTAACTCTATAAACCATCAATCACGAAGCGATTTTTGATGACCGAATTAAGCGTCGTCATACCTCTTTTTAACGAGGCTGCACGTCTTCCTCAACTATTTGATCGACTCGAACCGTGGTTGACAGATGAGCGAGAGATTGTTTTTGCTGATGACGGAAGCACTGACAAGAGCTACGAGATCTGCAAGCAATTCGAGGAAAAGCATCCCAGGCAAGTCCAAGCCGTTCGCCTCGAAGCCAATGAGGGCAAGGGAGGAGCTGTTCGGGCGGGAGTCATGCGGGCAAAGGGGACATACATCATTTTCACTGACGCAGACTGTCCTTATGGAGTTGATGTGCTCGACAGAATTCAATCGATCTTGGCGACTGGCACGAAGATCTGCCTTGGGACTCGCGATCATTCCGATTCGACGATGGAGAATTATGGAATATTAAGGAGACTGGCAAGCGCGACTTTTCGATTGTGGGTTCGTTGCGTTTCCAATTGCGGTCCTGTTCGAGACACGCAGTGCGGAGTCAAAGGATTTCAGCGGGAGACGGCTCATTTCCTCTTTGAGGGGCTTGTTACTCGGGACTTTTGCTTTGACATTGAATTGATTTCCTTGGCCCAAAGATTGAAAATCCAATTCGATTTTGTCCCCGTTCAATTACAACAAAATGCCGGGTCTTCGATTCAACTTAGAAGAGATGCCCCACGCATGTTTCTAGGTGCTTGGCTCGCAAATCGTGCTGCGAGAGCAAGGTTTGTTGATCGGCAAAAAAAACAATAGGTCGTTCTCCCCAACTCCTCTCCAACAATGCTCGGTGGCTTTCTCACAATGTCAGACAATCCGGACCCCAACTCAAAAAGAGACCTCATTGATTCAATCAAGCGTCATGCTCTCTACGCTGCGGTTGTGCTCTTCATTATGGGCCTGACGCTCTTCTTCTTCAGCCCACGATATGCCTATTGGCCCTTACTGTATTCTAATGCAGGATCTCTTGGCCCTGAAGCCAGCCGCGCTCAACAAATACTCCTCCAACTGGAGGACCCCTTCGCAAAGATTGATGACCCCTCAAACGTCGTCATTCAATGGCGTTTGCTCTTCCCTTTGATCGGGCACTATTTAAAGCTGCCTCATACGGTCTTTTTCGCGCTGCCTTTCCTCGGCTGCTTTCTTTCACTGTTATTGATCCTGACCAACGCAGCGAAGGAAACAAAGAGCTTCCTTGAGGCTATTCTCATCACAGCCATCGCCGCCTCCTGCTCATGGTTCTTCGTCTCCACAGGATGGCTCGGATACTTTGACAGTTACTACATACTCGGCCTCTTGCTGATATCGTTTTACAAGCCGCGTTGGATTCTCCTTCTTTGCTGCCTCCTTCTTCCCTGGGTCAACGAACGCTTTATCATTGGTTTGCCGCTGGCTATGACCATTCGAGCAATTCGATTCGATCACTTAAACCGAGAGAACTATAAGACTTTCCTGACCGACATCGCCCTTGGCGCCATTTTCATTGGCCCATTCTTAGCGGTGAGATTACTCGCGACAAAAAGTAATGATGGGATTTCCGGACTCATTATCGAAAATTTCTTCTTCGCAAATCACTTCAAAAACAAACCCAGAAAAATGCTATTGGGTGCTTGGTTCGGACTCCGTCTCGCATGGCTCGGAGTCTGCTATTACTGCCTAACTGCCCAGGCAAACGCCAAGGCCGAATCGAAGGCGTTCCTATTCGTCATTGTCATCTTTTCCATCTATGCAGCTCTCGCCATTTCCGGCGATACCAGCCGCACCCTCTCCCTACTCCTCCCCGCCATAGTGCTCGGTCTCGTTCTATTTTCATCCCAGTCAAGGCTCGCAAGGCATTGGCGCACCATAACTTTGTTTGCTCTCCTCGCGTTGAATCTTATCCTGCCGACCCAACACATCGTCTTGAGTTTCAATATGGAGATTCGGGCATTTCCCCATGAGTGGCAAGTTCTCCAAAAGCCTCCGCTAGTGATCAATCCGGAGCAAAATCTAAAGCTAGGTCAAAACTACGCCAAGCGAGGTCAAATTCAGGAGGCCGTAAAATACATGTCTTGGGCGCTACGACTTCGTCCAGAATATTCAGAGGCTTACTATCAGCGCGGACTTCTCCTTGAAAAATACAGTCGCCCGGACTTGGCCATCCTCGATTTTCATCAAGCCGCACAACACGCTCCCGCAAACAGCGACCTCGCAAAAAAATCACAGGACGCTCTTATACGCCTCCAAAATCAATAAAACTCCCGAGGCCTTCCCCAACAACCACTTACGAAGCTCCAACATGACGTCATTTTGGCAAAGTCACCCGTCATTTCGTTCCGGAAACCCGTGAAACTTCGTATCATTGCTTGTTGATCTAAGGCCGCTCAAATTCCTAGAAAGCTCTTCAAAACCTATGCCCAACACAAATTCGCAATTTTCAACAGATGTCTGCGTCGTTGGTGGAGCTGGTCATGTGGGACTCCCTCTCGCCCTCATGTTTGCCAAGCATGGTCCGTTCAAGGTTTGCCTCTCCGACCTCAACGAGGCGTCCCTTCAAACGATTAAAGAGGGCCATATGCCCTTTATGGAGGCGGGAGGTAAAGAGCTGCTCGATGAGTGCCTCGCGGACAATCGACTCAGCTTCAGCAGTGATCCGGCAAGCATCAAAAACGCTCGCGTCATCATCACGACAATAGGCACACCGGTTGACGAGTTCTTCAATCCCGCCTTGCGATCAATAAAGGCTTGGATTCAAAGCAGCCTGCCCTATTTTCATGAAGATCAGCTCCTTGTTCTTCGATCGACAGTCTACCCGGGGACCACCGAGCTTTTGTCGAGAATGGTTGAGGAGACCGGCAAGAAGTTAGATATCGCGTTTTGTCCAGAGCGCATCGTTCAGGGCAAAGCGATTGAAGAGCTGAGCCAACTCACCCAGATCATTAGCGGAAACACAGACCGCGCTGTTCAGAGAGCGAAAGAACTCTTTGAGATCCTCGCCCCCGACACCGTCGTGATGACACCCCTTGAGGCCGAACTAGCAAAGCTGTTCACGAACTCTTATCGCTATCTGCAATTCGCTGCTGCGAATCAATTTTACATGATCGCTAACAACGCTGGAGTAGACTACAACGAGATCCTCGCGAAGCTCAAGCACAACTATCCAAGGGCGAACGATATCCCCCGCGCCGGTTTTGCCGCCGGCCCCTGCCTGCTCAAAGACACCATGCAAATCGCTGCCTTCTCTCAGAATCACTTCGCCCTGGGCCACGCGGCCATGAACGTCAATGAGGGCCTTATTCTTTACATTGCGGACACCCTCAGCAAAAAATATGACCTACAAAATGAGACAATCGGGCTCTTGGGTATGGCCTTTAAAGCCAATAACGACGACATTCGTTCTTCCCTTAGTTACAAGCTCAAGAAGCTTCTCAGTTTTTCCGCAAAGCAAGTGTTAACAACAGATCCGCATGTCACCGCGGATCCAAATTTACTCCCAGTGGAGCAAGTGGTTGAAAAGAGCGATCGCCTTATTCTTTGTGTTCCTCATGGGGCTTATAAAGACCTTGATTTACGCGGTAAACCCCTGGTCGACATCTGGAATTTTTATAAGCAAGGTAGCCAGATTTGAGGGACTGGTCGTCCGCCCAATTCAATTCATGTTAAGACCGTCGACCAATGAAAGCGCAGGAAAAACACTATGACAGTCATTCCCTGGTATCAGCCAGAGATGGGAGACGAAGAAAAGCAGTTGATCCTTGAGGTCATTAGTAGCAACTTCGTCAATGATGGCGAATACACAACCCGCCTAGAGAATGAAATCGCTCAACGAGTCCAATGTAAACATGTCATCGCAGTAACCAGCGGCACTTCAGCCCTCTACTTGTCTCTAAAGGCTTTCGACATTGGTCCTGGGGACGAAGTCATCGTCCCGTCC
>JARGOJ010000642.1:649-5537 GCA_029210225.1 Planctomycetota bacterium | reverse complement strand
CCACGCCAGATAACAGCTTTATCAGGATCGACCAAGAAGCCGATGGTCATGATCTTGATACCGAACTTCTCGATGGGAGGAATGGTGATTCCGGACTTCTCTTTTTTGTCGCCGCGCTTCTCTTGCTGCTCAGCGGCATAGGCAAGATATTCTTCCCGAGTGATACCGGCGAGAAGCGGAACGCTGGGGCCGTAGACGTCTGTGTCGAGGAGTCCGACTTTGGCGCCGGCGTTGGCGAGGCCGATGGCGATGTTGATCGCGCAGGTGGATTTACCAACGCCGCCTTTGCCTGACCCGACAGCGATGAAATTCTTTACGCCTGGAGCAAAATCGGAGGTTCTTCCGAATGGGGAGGACACTTCTGTGTCGATCTTTACGTTGGCGAGTTTCACGCCTTCCAAGGCTTCAACCGCCGCCTTGCACTCGTTTTTGAAGCTCTCAAGATGAGGGCTTCCCGGAGTCGTCATGACCACGGTGAATTTGATTAAGTCGCCGCAAACGTTGACGTCGCGAACATGCTTCAAAGCGACAATGCTCTTCTCAATATGAGGATCCTTCACAGGACGAAGGGCATCGAGAACTTGATCTTCGGTGACTGACATCTGTCTCTCCGAGTAATTAAAATGGGGGCTCGTGATTTGGCCGCGCATTTTATAGATGTATGAGAGATTTGTCGCTCGGAACTTTTAGGAAGTCATGAAATTCCGGAAAAAGTCTCCGCTTTCTCCAGGAAAAAGCCCGAGCGACGTCGATTTTCCCTCTGGGTCACCGGGCGTTTCTTGCATTTCCGTTTGAAGGGCGCTATCCCAGAGATGGGCGAAACCTGTCTCGGTCACAAAGGATCACCATGAAAGCTCTTATTGGAATCACCGTCGATATAGAGGTCGCTTCAAAGAACGGCCGCCTCTATTCCAAGTGCTACCAAACCTATGTTGACTCCGTCTTTCGAGCCGGTGGTATCCCTTTCCTCATTGCTCCTGTCAACGATGCCGACTATATCTCCCATGTCGCTGATCAAATCGATGGCCTCGTCATCCCTGGGGGCGACGACATCGATCCTCGCTTCCTTGGTAAAGAGCTTTATGAATGCGAGCGTTACGTTCCGGTCACCCGAGAGCGCTTTGAATTTGATCGCAGGCTTGTCCACGATGTCCTCGTTCGCCGAATTCCTCTGCTCGCCGTTTGCTATGGCGCTCAGCTCGTGAACCTCATGCTCGGTGGGGACATCATTCAGGATATTCCCGATATGGTCCCTGATGCCCATCGCCATCAATCCGACACTGCAGCCGAGGATCACACTCACGACCTCATTATCGAAGAAGGCAGCCGCCTCCACAAAATCTTTAAGGGCAGCCACGGGCGCATTAACTCGGTTCATCACCAAGCGGTTAAATCTGTTGGCGCCGGTCTAAAAGTCACGGCGCGAGCCCCCGACGGCATCATCGAAGCCATCGAAACCGAAGATCCTAAACACTACCTTCTTGGTCTCCAATGGCATCCTGAGAGATGCCCATTCAAAGAGGGCGGAGAGGATGTCTTCGTCGATTTGGTCCGGGAAGCGTCACGGTCGAAGTCACAAAGAGCGGGACGAGTTTCTATTACAGGGACCGACACTATTTAGCCGGAATCAACAGCGCTCGTAGCTTTTTGATATTGGAGGATTCAAAGCGGGGCAGAGTCTTGTTCTTAGATAGCGCCGCCAAACCCTTCAAGGCAAAGATCGCGATGTGAGGCTTGGGGTTCTTGCCCCAGATGTGAAGTTGAGCGAGGTATAAATCAAGGCGACCCTTAGCCTTCTCATTCCTCGCGAGATTCTCCATAAGCAGATAAATCGCGTCTCCCAGGTCTCGCTGGTCTTCCGGATAAGCTCGCAAATTGCGAAACATCAAGGCGAGCGCCAGGGGATGAGCGGTCCTCGCCAACTCCTGATAGCAGAAGGCTCGGTTGACCGGAGACAAGTCTTTGCTGGCAAGCTCAAGGGCCTCCTGCTTCTCCCGACTGGGAAACAGTGAGATTGCTCTCAGTGCTTCCAAGCGCGCTGAGGGCAAGCGGTGATCGTCAATGATTGTATAGAGCGCATCTCGCACTTCAATCGCCGCGCCATGCCCCTGAAGGAAGATGATCGCGCTGAGGACAGTCTCTCTGCCTGGGTCTGATCGTAACGTATAGAGGGCGACCTTCACGATCTCTTGAGTCTCGAAGCCCGTCTCTTGAGGAGGCCGGCGAAAGAGCTTGGAAAGGGCAAAGAGTCGCGCCTGACTATTGCCCTTGGCGAGGCAGCGACGGAGCACCTCAAAGGCCTTCTTCTCGACGATGGCTCGTTGATAAATCGCTTCATAGCTCTGAAATGAACCGACATCCCATGAGATCCCTGTCGATAGAAACTCGACGGGGCCTCTCGTTGCGAGCAGTGCAAAAATCTTAGCTCGCTGGATCTTGTCTTTTGGTGGGGACCTTTCAAAGCGTCGCATCACGGCGAGGGCCTCGTTGGGGGTGGTCCCAGAAGAGATCACCGCAACCCCGGCGAGGGCGATGTCATCGTTTTCGTCCAAGGCCCGAAGGGCTAAGGAGCGCCGGTCTTTGTATTGTTTTTCCGAGAGCAGGGCTGTGTAGGCGACCTTACGAACGTCCTCGTTCCAGTCGGAGAGTCGACTTTGGAGCAGGTTTTGAACATTGGGCAGAGGGCTTTGATAGGCCAGGGCTCTGGCGGTCTGTAACCGAAGCGCGGGTTGAAGCCAGACATCATGGCTCTCTTCTAAACGCTCTAGGAGTACCGGCCCGCCGAGCTTACCCGCGGCGAGGGTCGCTTCTTGTTTCGAGAGGCCTGTTTCTTCATCTAAGGCGATCAAGACCCGGGCGCGCCAAGGACCTCGCTGGGCGCTTTTTAGCAGAGATCCGAGCTGGCCGTAGCTTCTGACAAGAAAGGCCCGAAGAGGTTCTTCTTTCCATTGCGAGAGGGCCTCTTCAAGGATGGTCCTTAGCTCAGTGGCTTGAGATTGGAGGTCCTTTGGCTTTAGAAGCAAAATGAGTTCAAGGTCTAAGCGGAGCAAGAGAGAGAAGCGCCGCCTTTGGTCCTCGCCACTCTTCTCTCCAGGGCTAGGCCAGGGCCGACTTTTGAGGCGTTTGAGCAAGCGCTGCTTAGGATCCTCCTTGTATTGGCTCACGAAAACGACCAAGGCGGAGTCATAGCGCCCGGCAAAGTTCTCTATATCACTGGGCGTCAGCCGCTTGGAGAGCCAGTTGGTGAAGTCTCGGCGGAACTTTCCCTGGAGGATCAACCCTGGATCGGAGCAAAGTTTGAGGGTGAGGGCGAGGGCTCGGGGGTGCTTGAGGTCGCGAAGGATTTTATTGAAGGCCGCGTTGCGGTCTTTTGCCGACCACGGACCTGTCTGGAGAGAGCTCTCAAGCGTTGTCAGAGCCTTCTCTTCTTGTTCTTGAGCGCAGAGCGTGGTTAGCTTTGAGATGAGCGCTGATCGGTCTGGAGCTGTCGTGTTGACGCTTGATGATTGGCAAGCGCAGAGAAGAAGGGACAGGGCGGTGAGGCTTATGCTTTGTGTTCTCATTGAGCCTCACCTGGCTTCTTCAATCGTCTTCAAGCCACTCTTTTTCATACTTCGCGGTGATTTCCACGCGATTATAAACGATGCATGACCCTAAGGTTTCGAGGCCAATGTTTCCTTTAGGGAAGAAGTCGAGCGCCATCGGCGGAATGACAAGCTCCCAGGGAGATTCTTTTCGCTTGAGTTGGGCGACAAGAATATATGGCTTCCCTTTGAGTTTCTCAGCGACTTTATCGGCGCCGACCAACTTTGCGTAGCGTTCATAAGGGAATACTTCAACACAGAAGCGGTGAGGTACGGGTGAGAGAGGCTTGGGAGCTTCTTCACTAACGAAGAGGTTTTGCCAAAACTTGTTGCGTCCTTGTTCACGATAGAAAACCCGAGCGCGACGTGAATAGGCATTTCTCCATGGTTCCATATAGGAAGCATTTTTCATGCGCTCATTGGTGATTTCGGGAGTTTGGTGGCTGGCACTAACAGTGACATGCCCCTTCTCCCAATCGTCCCCATCGCCATGGATTCCAAGGTTGATGGTTAAGTTGGCCTCACTGTAGGGGATGGCTTCGATTTCGACCCGCAGATATCCGGCAATCACAGGGGCTTTGAGACGGATTGACTTCAGGCCTTTGCCCCAAAGTCGTTCGTTGTGAACATCCCAGGCCTCGCGTCCGCCAAAGGCACCAGCCTCTTCCGGTGTTTTGAAGACTCCTCGCAGGTCTCGACCGAAGAACTTTCGGGTCTGCCAAGCCTTGCGCTGACTCTCACTGGAGAAGTCATAGAGGGCCGTGTAGTGGCCTTCCATAGGGGGTTGTGTCACCGTGGAGCTTCGAAAGCGGCGGGTGAGCTTGCTGCCTTTGGCGAGCTTTTCTTGCTTCAACTTCCAGTAGTTGTAACTCCCTTTCTTTATAGGCGCCACGGAGACCGCTGTCACGGCTTCCTTCCAACCCATGAGCTTTTCCTTGTTTGCTTTCACGACGGTTGTGTCGGCATATTTGTCAGAGAGGAGTTCGTTCAGGGTGTTTTGGAGGCGAGAGCTACTCAAGAGGCGCTTATTACTTTTCTTAAGGGGACCTTCGAGCTTCTTAAAGAGCTCTTCGGCGCGTTCGTTTAGGTCGGCGATGACCTTCTCTTTACCAGCGATCTCATAAGCTTTGATCATCTCTTTGAATTCGCGCACCAGCTTATTGACGCCGGTTGCTTCTTTGCCGACCTTCATCGCCGCTTGTTGCGCTTCTTCAAAGTTTCCTCTGAGCGCAAAGAAGCTGGCTTCTTGAGTGGGAGTGGGCTTGGCGAAGTTGATGATGGCTTTGGTGCCGATCTCGTGGATA
>JARGOJ010000642.1:0-631 GCA_029210225.1 Planctomycetota bacterium | reverse complement strand
GCTTACCAGTGATGGCCTTTCCATCGACTCCGAGAGCTTGATCGGGGAGCCAGCGTCCGACTTTGAGGTCGCGGCGTCCAGGGATGCCTTCAATGATGAGAGGTCTTTCAGTCGTTGAACAGAGCTTATTTCGGCAGTCGAGCATCACTTGGCGAGCTTGTTCGAGGTGGAGGATGTGCTCGGCGACGAGCGCTTTGATTTCGGCTTTCTCTTTGTATTTTTCGGCCAAGTCCTTTTGGAGAGCAAGTATGCGCTTGTCGAAGTTTGTGATTTTCTGCATGTGCAGTTCTTTGTAGCTAGCCGCAGAAATTTGGGGGAGCTCGGCTCGCGCTTTGGCGAGGAGCTTTTGCTTGAGCAGCTCTTTTGTCTTTGCGTCAAGACGGCCTCGGAGTTGGGCGAATTGATCGTAATGGAAGCGCTCGATACCTAGTTTTCTGAGTCGGCTGCGGAGTGCGCTGAGGCCGGCGCTGGCCTCATTGGTTTTGCCTTCATCAATAAGGTCTGTCAAAGCGGCGAGCTCTCGATCGACCCATTGTTTCTGGAGATCTTTCATGACCTCGACTTTAGTGAGGAGGGTTTCGCTCAATGGGTGATAGTCCAGCTCTTTGGCGAGTTTCAAACTCTTCTTTTT
>JARGOJ010000641.1:2505-5542 GCA_029210225.1 Planctomycetota bacterium | reverse complement strand
TTCACAGTAGAAGACAAATCCCGCTGTGAGGTCTTGATAAGTCGAAGGCGAAAGACTGTCGCCCGTGGCTTCACTAGGGATGGTCTCTTTCGAGCAACCTTACCCCTCAACCCAGGAGTCAACAAATTTGACGTGATCGCTGTTGACTCCGCTGGAAACAAAAGCCTCAGGCAAAGAATAGTGCTCACTAGCGACCTCACGGCACCCAAAGTCCACTTCGAAGCTCATAAGGTCATCACTTACAAGAAGTGGCTGACCGTTCGGGGCCGTGTTGACGAACAGTGCAAAGTTGTCTTCGGCGATCAGACTCAGCCATTGGAAAAAGGTCCATTCCAGATAAGGGTGCCAGGTAAGCTTGGTCAAAATGAGACACGATTGACGTTTCGAGACAGTCTTGGACACAACACAGTGTGCAAAATCCAATTCGAGCGCCGTCCGGTCTATGCCGTTGGTCAATTAGCCAATACCGAGCACTGCGCTGCGATCTTTGAATCCTTAGACGACGCGTTTAAGAGTGCAGAAAATGGCTCTCGAATCATTGTGAGCCCCGGACAATACAGCACAAACCTAAAAACGTCCAAGAGCTTTGAGTTGATTGGACTCGTGTCACGAAAGGTCCAATTGATTTGTCAAAAGGACACACTGCTCACCTTAGTCGATTGCAAGAATTTCCTAATTAAGAACATTGATTTTCTGCATCTAACGGCCGCTTCAAATCCAGTTAAAAGCCATGCCATTTTTGCCCGAAGGACCTCACTATCCCTCGAAAATTGTCAAATTCGTTCAAAATACAACATCGGCCTTCAACTCAATAGCTGGGAGAACTCAGCAGAGAAAGCAACGCTTCGCAATTGTGTTTTCTATGATTCTGGACGGGAAGGAGTCTTCGCCGTCCTCTACAGTCATATCAGCATCGAAAATTGCAAATTCACAAATACGGGAGGAGTGTCAATTTTCCAGGGAAAAACGGCAACAGTTACGAATTGCACGTTCGATCGAAATGGACGCAAGACGCCTTCACTATGGGTTGGGGGAACATACACGACTATTCATTCGAGCGTCTTCAAACGTAGCAAAGAAATTGGCATCATCTTTGAAGATCGATCAACGGGGCTCTTTGAAAAATGCCAGATTTTCCAATCGGGGCAAACAGGACTGGTATGCAAGAGCAGGTCAACGATCAGAGCACGGCATTGCCGAATTAGTAACAATGGGTCAGGCAATAAGGGGCACGGAGTTGCAGCCGAAGGTGGATCTACAGTGACCCTTGAGAATTGCCAAGTCAACACGAACGGGAGACGCGGCTTGGTGAGCCGAGATTCTACAATTATCGCCAAGAAATGCGATCTGACAAAAAACAAACGAGGTCCGCATTCGAAGAATCCACGAGGAACGATTCGCATTCGCTGATTACGGACTCGCATAGAGAGCTGCTTCCTGGCAATCAAGGCAATCATGGCACAGTGATTTCCATGAGAAAGAACTCTGTTCTCCGTGATAGAAAAGAGAGAAAGTTCTTTGACAGGACCAGAATGCCCTCGCGTATAGCAGAGCATGTCCCGAAGCAAGCATACCCGTCCCAAATCTATCCTCGCTGCCGACCGAGTTCGCAATCCTCGAGAGAAGCGGGGCGCCAGTGACCCCATCAAGGCACGACGTCTGCGCCGTCTACTAAAAATGCGGGGCGTTCCGATCGTTGAGATCCAGGCCAAAATTGATCAGCAGAATTGGCCGCTGCCTATGATTAAAGAGATGCGCCCTCGAAGAGGATGTTGTCATCCAGCGAACAAGAAGGACCTAGCGGCTGTTCTCCGACGGGCCGGAGAGGAATTCATCTACGGAATTCAATCCATCGAATTACGCCAAGGATCACCGGGGTGCCCTGTCTTCGGAGACTATCGACCACCCGGCCAGATCATTCTCTACGATCAACAAGCCTCTCCTTGGTTTCTTAGCCCCAACCCCAACCCTGAGGATACGGATTCATTCATGACCTTCGGGGCCATCATTCAGCGGAGTTCAACAACAGTCCGAGTGAGCTGGCCAGGAGACTCACTACGCCGTTTCATGCTCTTTGGGGTCCTCTTTCACGAGATGGGCCATCACCGCTTACAGCACTACAAGGGCAAGCGCTCGTCCCGTATCGCACGAACGAGAGATCACGAAGACTTCGCGCATTTGTTTTCTCGGCGCTCTTGCGCCGCTTTTCACGGAGACTCACTTTGACCCATTCCTTTCCCGGGCCGCTTCTCATCGGCGACTGCATCGAAAACCCTTGGAACCGAGCCGCTCTAAACGACCTCGCGGAGCTCTTTCAATGGCAAGCCGCCTTTTGTTCCCCCGCCCAGTTTGAGCAAGAGAATGATGCCAAAACGCGACCCTTCGTCGCAGACGATGAGCTCAATCATTACGACTTTGAAGACATTCAAGCTGCAGTAGAAACACTGTTTTGCTTCGATACGGGGAATCAGGCTCAATCCATTTACGGAATGAAACAGACTAAGCTCAGTGATGTCGCCTTAGTTGTCGGCAATGAGAGAAAGGGGATTCGCAGAGATGTGCTCGACGCCGCGACCAAGCTCATTCAAGTTCCCATGGCCTCCCGAAGAGTCAACTCACTCAACGTCGCCGCCGCCGCGGCCGTGGCCCTCTACTATCTCAGTAAAGGTTCAGCGCCTATTTTTACTCGGTCCGATCCAGAGAAGCACCGCCCCAATCTCTTATTCCTCGCTGGAGACGACCACATAGAGCTCGGCTCGACTCTTCGAAGCGCTGCGGCATTTGGCTGGTCTCAAGTCTTGCTAGAAGACCCGCAGAAGATCTGGTTTGAATCCGATCGCGCTCGTCAATTGGAGAGCCGGGCTGCAGCGCGGCGAAGCAAGAACAAGATTCGTATTGTTCCGTCCACAAAGACCCAACAACACTACTACGATGAAGCCGTTCTTGTGCGTGGTGAGCCAGGCTCCCCGACACTCAATCAATCGGATTTAGCCAGGGGGTCTCGGCAGTTAATCATCCTCGCCGACGAAGCCGCTGT
>JARGOJ010000641.1:0-2455 GCA_029210225.1 Planctomycetota bacterium | reverse complement strand
CTCGCAGAAGTCGCGAGGCAGGTTGGTCACAGGAAGAAGAAAGGAAAAGGAAGCAAAGACAGACTGCGTTACAAACGCGAATTGCGGGCCCTCGCGCCGACAGACGGAATGACACTTTCTCTGGAAGACTTGATCGAGTGGGACGACCGTCTTGCAATCCAAACCCACGACAATCAAGCCCTTCAGAGTTCTAGGAAAAATATCAGTCCTTCATGATCTCGTAGGTTAAAGTTCCTCTTTTGTTTTTGACGACGAGTTTGGAAAATCCGATCGGCGATTCTGCGCAGAAGGTCCATTCCAGCGTGCCTGTCTTTTGCTTGAAGGTAAATTTCTCTGCAGCATATTTTTTCGAGTTGATCTTGGCCTTAGTTTTAGAAACCCGGGCGCTTTTGACATATTCGTCGGGGATTGGCCCGAAGGTCCCACTGAAGAGCAATTGAGTCAAATATATATGGGGTCTTAGCCGTGTCTCGAAACCGCGTGGGTAGTATCCCCCCAACCTTTTCAGTCCATTTTTTCTATTGCCGGAGCTACTCAATTTGTAGGTTTCACTGTTTTTTGAAACATAGAATGAAATCACTTCGTCAAACTTGACTTTTTTCCCTCCCAGTTTTTGTGAGCCTGTTAACCGGAACTTTGCACGTGCGTTATTTTTAAGATTGACGAACGGATCGGATTTCAAAAGAGCGCGGGCACACTTCCCCTCGTCAACATACATTGGCTTTGGTGGAGCGCTGCCCTTACGTCCCGAGCTGATGCGTTTGACAGCGATGGTCCTTTTCGAGCGGACCATGACAACCGTTTCGTCTACATACTCCGCCATTGACAAGCCAAACAGCGGCTCATCGGGATTGAAAGTCGCGGTCAGTTTTCTCGTGCAATAAGTGTCTTTAGCGTTGTATTTAATCTTCACAAAGTGATCGAGAGAAAACGGCGCCTTCTTTCCCTTCGCTTTGCATGTTTCTTTGGCAACGTTGTCAAAAGGCAACGAAAAGTTGGGTTTCTTTGGAACACTCGTGTATGTACCGAGAAGAAGAACTTGAACGGCATCATAAACGGCATAGCCGCTGACAGTCTCTTTGTCTCCGGTTGCTATTTTTGCATAGTAAGATCTCTCTGGATGGTCTCGACGAATAACAATGAATTCCTTCGTTTTCTCATGCACGGTCCACAATTCGAGAGCCTTGTCCATAAACTTCGCACGCGTTGAACGGACGACACCAAACTCAAAGAGAGCCCAGTCACCTTTTTCCATCGTCGAAAACGGATTCGGGAACTTTGCCTCAGCAAGCTTCCCTGTGGTCGGCGGCCCCGTGACGCTGGACGAACTACTCTTGGGCTGAACCCCACGAGGACGATTGGTCTTCTTCGACGTCTTCCCCTGCGTTTTGTATGTCCAAGTTCGTGTGACTTCTCGCCCTCGGACCTCAGATTTTAGAGAGCCACCCTTAAAAGCCAGGAAGCCACAAGAGTCGGAGACATCAATTTTGCAATTCAATCCAAAAGTAAAACCTGGTAGCGGACCGTGGTCAAAAGTGGTCGTCGTCACCTTGCCCCTTTTTTTCACAGTGCAATTCGACTTCACATTCCACTTTCTAAGAATAACTGGGGCTGCGAGTGGCTTTGGGACAAGGCTCTTCGGACGACGGCCATAAGTCATACGATCCGACATGAGATTCAAATAGAACACTGCTGTCAAGCCGGTCTTCGACTTTGGAAGGAGCAAATATCCGGAGCCAGCACCGAGCACGCGGACGAGGATGGCGTCGTCGGTGATTGTCTCAATCTCCCAAGTAACCCGAGCTGACCCTTTTCCTGCGGTTCCCGTCACCTCGTATTCGACCCATTCCCCAACCTTCGCTGATTGAAGGGTGTTGGGAAACTTGACGTCTTTAATATCTTCCGCAAAGCTTGGAGTCGTCATAAAAGCAAGCAAGGGGACAATAAGGGAAGCAATAAGTCTTTTCACCACGTGGAAATTCTCTCCAGTTCGTTTGTGCGTTTGCGATCGAAGGAATATTATACAACAAAGCAACTCGGCGTCCATTTCAACCTTTCTAGCTGGAAGGTGAGTTCATTGGACTGAACCAACACCTAGGAGGCTGACATCGAAACACCGTCGCTCACTAGTTCATTGACTAAAATCTGGAACAAATTCCCGTGAAATCAATTCTATTGATTCTAGGACAGCAGGCCGTTTGGTTTGCCTGTATCCTGAGCGCCGCTCGAAGTTCTAGCTTGCTTGGCCTCGCCGCCGCAGCCTTGTATTTGTCAATGGTCCTCTATTTTTCTCCGAACCGGCGCCTGGAGCTGCGATTTCTCCTCTCAATCGCGCTCATCGCCTTTGGTCTCGATAGCCTTCTCGTTTCTGCGGAGCAAATCCAATTCGCGAGCCCCGCGCCCGTTCTTCCGGAGCTTCTCGCCCCGCCTTGGATGGTCGCCCTCTGGCTTTGCT
>JARGOJ010000640.1 GCA_029210225.1 Planctomycetota bacterium | reverse complement strand
CTAAACACCCAAAACGATCCATTTCAACGGTAACAGCTTTATTATTCAGCCCTTACGGCAAGACTCACACTCAGTAATCCACGGACAGGACTGTCGGATGAGATCCTCAACGATCGTCCGAGAGCACTTCGCGCAGACGTCATAGCTCTTCGCATGGATGCGTGTCAGCGCCGTCTCAATGTCCTTCATGATCCCGGCGCCCTCGCCATCCTTGTCCAGCTCGTCATGGACGGCCTTCAAGTGATTCAGCTTCGCCACCCGTGCGCGCCAGTCACCCTTGATATTATCTGTTCTCAACCCACGAATCGGGTCGACCTGCCAACGTGCCTCAGTCATTGCTTCGCTTCCTCAACTCAGAGAGTGTCGCTTCGTATCAATATCTCAAGTTTGTACTAAATACCCACCCCAAAGCAAAGCCCAAAGGTCCCTTTTAACAACCCTAAAACAGAATTTTCACCCGAGCAAGCGCTTCACCCGTGGCCACGACGCCGCCCAGAGCATGCCCCAATCCGAGCCATGACCGAAGTTACCACCTAGCGCCTTCGACCCATCCGGCTCAAAAACCTCAATCCAGTTTCCATATCGCTGAAGCATATCCTCGTACCTCCCTAGGTCCCGCTTCGCGTCCTCCAAGTCAACCTTCGCCGCCAACTCGATCCACTGACAGCTGAAAAATGTCCAAATCGAATCGCCCTGATAATTCGGCACAAAGCACTTCTGCACAAAGACCTCCTTCTCAGGATAAGGCCGAGCGTGATACTTCAAAGGAAACGGCGTCGTCAAACCCTCACGCCGCACCGCTGCCACGCTCTTCCTTAGCATCTCGTCGTCGTCCACCACCCCACACCAAAACGGCCAGAAGTTCGCATCCCCCGAACAAATCGCCGGCTCACTGTGGACATCATTCCTGAAGTAATCCCCCATCCAAAAACGCTCCAGGAGCAAAGCCTTTAAGTCAACGGTCCCCTCCAAACTCGGCAATTCAGGGCAGTGAGATAACAAGCGCTGGCACCACGCCGCCATCACATGGGTAAAACAAGTCCCGGAAAACAACATCGTGTCCTTCGTGGCGCTGAACATCCTCTCTGTGTTCACCCCCCCATCAGCCTCAAAAATCTCCTGCCGATAACGCCCAATCTCCTTGGCCAACAAATCATGAAAACGACGTCTCGCCTCGTCCATACCCAAGCGCTCCAAAGAATAGAGCAAGAATGGCAGGGAATCAGAGGAGTAGTGAAAAACATTCACGGCGTCAGCGCCGTGGAAAATGGTCGTCGTCACGGCGCCGCACCGCTCATAACGGAGCAGCGCCCAACGCAAACACGCCCGCGCCCTCTCTTCAAAGCCAAGGTCAATCAAACCCTCAAGGCAAATCGCGAAGTCGCGAATCCAAAACTGATCCAGGTGATCAAGCCCCGCCTTGAAGTAATGCCCATTCCAGCAATCCTCAACCACACTCCGACAGATTTCCTCAGCGCTGCCCCGATACTTCCGAGGCTCCCGGCGAAGAAAGGCCCCCGTCAGATTTCGCAAGCCCAGGCGCCCGCCTTCCTTTAAAAACACCCAGCTCTCCCAAAGTGACATCGTCCTATCCTCCTTCTCCCCAGCATAGTCTCAGGAATGGTCCCCACGCTTTTCCTAGACTTCGCTTCATGTTAACCGTTGACCTTCATCCCCGTCCCAAGGATATTGGGGCGCTTATGAGCGCCAAGAAAAGAGGATGATATGAGTTCCGCGATGGAAATGCCGTTTGACCCAAAGAGTTTTGAGAAGCAAGTCGCCGAGAAATGGAAGGCCAGCAAAGCCTTTCACGCCGACCCAAGCCAAAGCGGCGATCCCTATACTATCGTCATTCCTCCCCCAAACGTCACCGCCGCCCTCCACCTCGGGCACGCGCTCAACAACACCCTCCAGGACATCCTCATTCGTTGGGCCCGCATGCGCGGCTGCAACACTCTCTGGATGCCCGGCACCGACCACGCCGGAATCGCCACGCAAACCGTCGTCGAGAAACGCATCCTTAAAGAAGAAGGCAAGCGCCGCACCGACTTCGAAAGAGACGTCTTTGTCGCCCGAGTCCAAAATTGGAAGGACGAATACGAAGAGCGAATCCTCAAGCAACTCAAAGCTATGGGCAGCTCCTGCGACTGGGAGCGCACCCGCTTCACCATGGACGATATGTGCGCCCGCGCCGTCCGAGAGATCTTCTTCAAGCTCTTCAACGATGGCCTCATCTATAGAGGTCACCGTCTCGTCAACTGGGACCCCGTCACCCAAACCGTGCTCGCCGACGATGAAGTCGAACACGAGAACATTGACAGCAACTTCTGGTATTTCCGCTACCCCCTCGAAGAAGCGGTCGAAATCGACGGCGAAACAATCAGCTACATCGTCGTCGGAACGACCCGCCCGGAAACAATGCTCGGCGACACCGCCGTCGCTATGAACCCCAAAGACCCCCGGGCCGGTGCCCTGGTCGGCAAGAACATTGTGCTCCCCATTGTGGGCCGCAAGATTCCTATTGTTGCCGACCTCCATGTGGTCCTCCCCGATCCCGAGAGCGAAGACGAAAAAGCTCGCTTCTCTAGCGGCTTCCTCAAAGTGACCCCCGCTCACGACACCAATGACTGGGATATCGGACTGCGCCACGACTTAGAGGTCATCAACGTCATGGCCCCCGACGCCTCTATCTCCGCCGACTTCGGCTTTGATGATGCCAAAGGCAGCGAAGCCGAAGCTTTCCTCGGTCTCGACCGCTTCGTCGCCCGAGAGAAAATCGTCAAGTGGTTCGAGGATCACGGGCTCCTCGACAACATCCGCCCCTACTCTCACGAGGTGGGCCACAGCTACCGAAGCCACGCCCCGATTGAGCCCTACCTCTCAAGGCAGTGGTATGTCGCCGTCAAGAAACCCATTGAAGGCCTCGCCGAGAAATACGGCACCGCCATGATCGACGGCACCAACGTTCCCGCCAACTCTCTCGCCGGCATCGCACTTGAACCGGTCCTCGATGCCCGCCTCAAGTTCGTCCCCGAGCGCTATACCAAGACCTACACAAACTGGCTAGAGAACCTCCGCGATTGGCCCATCAGCCGTCAGCTCTGGTGGGGCCACCGCATTCCTATCTGGAACAAAGAAGGAAGCCACGAACTCTCACAAGACGGCCTGAAGTCCTTCAATATCGAAGAAGACGGCGTGATGCAAAGCTACGCTTGCGTCGAATCTGACAACCCTGAACTTGAAGAGAAGCTCGCAAACGAAGGTTGGACGCGAGACAGCGACGTCCTCGACACTTGGTTTAGCTCGGCCCTCTGGCCCTTTAGCACCCTCGGTTGGCCCGAAAAGACTCCAGAACTCGAACGCTACTACCCTGGTAACGTCCTCTGCACCGCCCGCGAAATCATCACCCTGTGGGTCTCTCGCATGGTCATGATGGGACAGTATGTCCTCGGAGATATTCCTTTCACCGATGTCTTCATCCACGCCATGATTCAAGACGGCGACGGTCGCAAGATGTCCAAGAGTCTGGGCAACGGCATCGACCCCCTCGATATCATTGATAGTCACGGCTCCGATGCCCTCCGGTACACCCTCTGCGCCATGACCACACAAACTCAAGACGCCCGCATGCCCATCGCCGAGATGACCCTCCCCGATGGCCGCCAGTGCAACACCAGCCCCAAGTTCGATAGCGGACGTAAGCTCTGCATCAAGCTCTGGAACGCCGCTCGCTTTGTCCTTCAAAAAATCGAAGGCGCCCCAGCCTGGGCTGACATTGATCCCCAAGCTCACCTCTCCGATCGCTGGATTCTCTCCAAGCTCTCCGAGTGCATCCAAAAATCCGACGCCGCCATCCGCGCCTACAAGTTCAGTGACCTCTGCGACACCCTCTATCACTTCCTCTACGATGACTTCTGTGATTGGTATGTTGAGATCGCCAAGTCTCGCATCCAGAACGGTGAGGACGCTCCCAAGGCGGTCCTCGCACATGTCCTCGACCAATTCCTAAGGCTCTTCCACCCCGTCGCCCCCTTCATCACTGAAGTCCTCTGGGAAGAACTAAGAAACGCCGCCCCCGTCAGAGGTCCCAGCAGCGCCGGCGCCGATGGACTCCTCGTCAAAGCCGCCTACCCCGAGCAGGCCGACGATTTCTGTGACGTCGCCAACAAGAACTTCGCCATCATGCAAGACCTCGTCAGAGAGATCCGCAACGCCCGCAAGACCAACAACGCCCCTCCTCGCAAGCCACTCAATGTTACTATTGAGATGGGTGAAGACGCTCAAGAATGGTTTCAAGCAAACCAGGATATCTTGGTCTCTCAAGCCGCCCTTGGTGAGGTTCAATATTCCCAAAGCGCCGTCGAGCAAAGCTCGGATATGGGCGTGGTCGTCGTCAGTGGCATCAAGCTCTACGTTCACGACCTCGTCGACAAAGCCGCTGAGGTTAAGCGCCTGAATAAGAAGAAGGACTCTCTCGTTAAGGGCATCCGAGGCTGTGAAGGAAAGCTAAAGAACGAACGCTTCACCAGCAGCGCCCCGGCCGCCGTTGTCGAGCGCGAGAGAAATCGACTCGCTGAAATGAAAGCCGAGCTCGAAACGGTTGAAACCGCCCTCACCGCCCTCGCATGAACGGCGAATCGGACTCAAGCGCGCCCCCTCCCTGGATCGTCCGTCCGCTCAGAGATCATGATTCTCTTGAAGACCTGACCAAGCTCATCAACCGCGCCTATCAACGCCTCGCCAAGTTAGGACTGAAATATGTCGCGACTTGGCAAGGCGTCGACATCACCACGCGCCGAGTCCATGAAGGCCAATGCTTTCTGGCGGCGACCAAGGAAGAGATCCTCGGTACGATCGTCTACCACGATCAAGCCTTGACCAAAGGCTGTAACTGGTACGACCGCCCCGATGTCTCCAGCTTCCATCAATTCGCCGTCGAGCCCCGCTTCCAAAAATTCGGATTGGGCGCCGCCTTGATGGACCAAGTCGAGCAATGCGGTCGAGACAGTGGGGCCAAAGAGATCGCCCTCGACACTGCGGAGCAGGCGAGCCACCTCATTCAATACTATGAGAAGCGAGGTTATCGTCACGTCGGCTTCGCTGATTGGAAAGAGACCAACTACCGCAGCGTCATCCTCAGCCTCTCCTTAGCTTGACGGCGCTGCCCGATTCACTCAATCGGCGCTTTCTGCTTCGAGCTTCGGCACATGATGGGGAATCTCAATCCGAAAGGCTGAGCCCTCCCCTAGCGTCGACTCCACTGATAATGTCCCCTTCAAAGCTTCGGTCACAAGATTCCAAGAGATCGATAAGCCGAGCCCCGTCCCCCCTTGCTTACGACCTGTGGTGAAGAACGGCTCGAAGATCTTACTCATGTCCTTCTCTGCGATTCCCGCGCCGTTATCGGAGACTGTTAAGGCAAAGGTCGACGTCCCTCTCTCAAGTTTAATGACCACCTTTCCTGCCTGATCCTTTCCAAAGGCATAGCGTTCTGTATTGGACAGAAGATTCATGAGGACCTGAGTTAGGAAGCCTGGGTATCCCTCCCAATCCCAAT
>JARGOJ010000639.1:3667-5558 GCA_029210225.1 Planctomycetota bacterium | reverse complement strand
GTCTCCTGTCTCTGAGTTTCCAATCTCGTTAAGAGCTCAATGAATGCTCCAGCGACTGTCTAAGTCCTGGCGCTATTGCCGGAGGAATGGTTGTGAAAATGAAATCGATAGCCTTAGTCATGGGTACCCTGGTCCTCGGATTGGGGGCCTGGTTCATGCTCACTAACGGACTCGATCCAAAGGTCGAAAAGTCAACCAAGGACGATCCAAAACGACTGACTGCTTTGAAGAGTGAGAACGAAGCTCTGAAACAGCGAATAGCAGTTCTAGAAGGCCAAGTTTCTCCTCAAGAGACAACGAAGAGGTCTACGCCAAAAAAGGCGAGGGAAGTGGAGGACCTCAGGGAGAAGGTTAAGGCAGAGACTGCGCGGAACAAAAGGCTTCAGGAACAAATCACGCGCTTGAAAACCGAGCTCCCAGAAGACTCGCCCAGCGTGCTCATCGATAGATATCTTGGGCTCGTTGCGGAATCTATCGCCAAGACGAAAGAGCTGAGCGCGGAGGACCTTGAGGCATGGCAAGAAAAGAAGAGACGGGACATGCTGCCTTTGATCATGACCTTGATGGCCAAGCCAGGAGTGACGGGCCTGTCTATCCTCAACGCTCTTCAAGACCCCCTTCAAAAGAACAAAGAGCAACTAACCAGTCTTCTTCCTATGCTCTTCATATCTCAAAAACTGGACAAGGAGCAGGCTGACAGCTTCAACAAAAGGGTCATGGAGATTAGTTTGGACCGCTCTATTGATGTCAAAGTGAGGCAGGACACGCTTTCAGAGCTTCAATTGGATGACGAGACAGAGTCCCGCCGCGAAGTCGCCAACTCACTACTAGATATCGTCAGAGATAAGAAGAACCCATTGCGTGAAGAAGCCGTCCTGTTTCTAGCAAAGCTCCCCTACGACGATACTCAAGGCCAGACCCGGACCATCATTCTCGATATTAATGAACCGGCCGAGCTTCGGTCTTTAGCGTTTGTGCATAGCCGCAGCTACGAAAAACCTGGGGGGGAGAGCATGACTCTTCACCTCATGAAGGATTCCGACAAGGAGCTGCGCCGTGTTGCCTATGAGAACGCGGGCTCCATAAATAAGCCATCAAGTCAGGTTCTACGGGAACTAGAGAATGCACTTGTGGATGAAAAGGTTGAGAGCCTCTTTGAGAGCATTTCGGAGAGCTTGGAGATACTTGGGACCCTTGAAACAACAGAGAGCCTCAGCGAAATTAGCGGTGATGCAAGTCGTTCATTGGTGGTGCGAACTCAGGCGGCGAATTGTCGAAAGGCGATCCTCGAACGGCTAAAAAAGTGATCTTAAGTTTTTTCTGATGTTCTCTCGGCATCTTTTGGTGTTTCTGTCCCTACCTTGTGGAACCCCAGTCATGAGGATCGATACTTGGACTCTCAAAGCCTCGCTCAACAATTGGTCAAAGATTGGCAAAAACCAATCTACAACTTCGCGCTTCGTTGGTTTGGCGACGAGAATCACGCCGCCGACGCGACTCAAGAGACCTTCTTGGTGGCGCTTCGCGACCTTCACCAGCTTCACTCTCCGTCCAAGTTAAAGTCTTGGATTTTCACAGTTGCGCGCCGGGTCATGATTCGCCAAGCACGACGAAAACTCCCTGAGATCCTTGATTCGGACATCATGAGCGATGGTGCTGGATCGTCCGAGCAGGCTATGGAGCGAGAACGCCGGGAGAGAATTGATCGAGAGCTGGCAAAGCTCCCTGAAGAGCTCCGAACGGTGCTGATTCTCCACTTCTTTCACGACCTCTCTCAGGTCGAAATAGCGGCGCAGCTTTCTATTCCAAGGACCACGATTCAGTCGCAGCTAAAGAGAGGACTGGACACTCTCCGGACTAAGCTTGTGGCCTGCGGCGTGAGTTATGGAGT
>JARGOJ010000639.1:0-3657 GCA_029210225.1 Planctomycetota bacterium | reverse complement strand
CGAGGTTCCAAGTTCGTTGCAAGCTAAACTAGGAAGCATGGTGGCTCCGTCAGCGCTCACAGGGTCTGTCGTCGCCATTGGAGGAATAATTGTGAAATTGAAGTTGATGGGTCTTGGAGCATTGACCGTCGCCCTTGGACTTGGAGCATGGTTGTTCGTTGAGAACGGTGCGAACTCTCCCAACAACGATTCCCGGGAAAGAGATCGGACCCAGGGACTTCTGAATCTAAAAGAGGAAAATCGATCTCTCAAAAAGCGTCTGTCACGCCTGGAAGGCGAAGCAAGAGACCCAAAGACAAGTAGGAAGCCAAGGCCTCTCGATTCTCAGGACGAAGTCGCCAAGCTCAATGAGGCTTTTCTAGCTATCAAGGCTAAGAATAAAAAGCTCCGAAATCAGATCGTCGACCTGAAAGCGGAGCTCCCCGAGGATTCGCCCCGCTCTCTTGTCGCCAACTATGTCCGATTGACGAACCAAGCGGAGCTTGAAATGAAGAAGCTCAGCGAAGAAGAAAAGAAAAAATACGAGGCGAAGATGACGCCGATCATTTTGCCGATCATTATGAAGCTCGCGGGTCAATCAGCGGCTGTCGCCGACTCGATACTTGACGCTCTCCGTGACCCCGATCAAGAACGCAAAGATCTGCTTACTGGGCTTCTTCCCGTGATCTTCATGTCTCAGAAATTGGAAGGAGAGAAGAGGGACCGCTTTAACAAAAGAGTGATCGACTTGACCCTCGACTCGTCCGTAGAGTTGACGGTGAGAGAGCGTCTCCTGTCGGAACTTCAATTGGATGGAGACCTAAAGTCGGAGGGCGCACGTGAGCTTGCCGATGCTCTTATCGAAATCGTCAACGATAAGAAGAGCCCTTTCCGCGAGGACGCTGTCACAAAGCTTGCCAAGCTTCCTTACGAAAATGCTCAGCGAGTGGTGATGAATCTCGTTTCAGATCGCAGTGAGACTGCCGGTCTGCGCTCGATAGCGTTCATATATGGCAATTGCTATGAGAAGCCCGGAGGTGAAGCGCTGAGTCTTCAACTGATGCGGGACCCCACGACCGATATGCGCCGCGTGGCCTATGAGTTTTCTGGATCTATCAAGAGTCCAAGCGACCAAGTCCGACGTCATCTTGAGGACGCTTTGGTGTCGGAGCAGGAAAAAGAGCTGCTCTCCAACATTCTGGACAGCCTTGAAAAGCTTGGAACACAGCAAACGGTTGAAAGGCTCCAAGGGTTGATTGACGATTCGTCGCGAGCCCTCCCTTTTCGGAACCAAGCAAAGAAATGCCGCGACGCCATTCAAAGTCGCCTCAAAAAATGAACTCCCTGGGTTTTAGCGTGTGAGTTGGATTTGGAGCGTGCCCGCTTGCCAAATCCAAGAGCACCGTTGAAGGCTCAATTGACTTAGGCGCTGGCCTTGGTCTTCGTAGCCTTTGGGAACCCAGTGAGGATTCTTTAGATAGGAGCAGAGGCTCCCTAGGGTTTTGCTGAGGGCCTTATCGTTGCTGATGAGCGCGATGTTGCTGGCGCTGGAGGCGGCTAGGGCATTCACAATGAGATCTTGGTCTAAGCGGGACAGGCCATCGATCTTCATGGACTTGGCCCAGATTGGACGGTTGAGCAACTGGTTCTCTATAAAATACCGAAGCCCCTTGGCCCGCTTCTTGACTAGAGCATTGACCCGCCCCGATTTGTGAAGTGCTTGAATGACCTTGTTCTTAATTTTCCGGCTCGATTTCGAGTCGAAGTCGCGAATCAAGTCTCCCTTGGGAAGATACTTTCTTCGGTAGCGTTTTTGATAGCGCTTGGGATCGTCGTTGATAAGCCGCCAGCCGCTTAGCTCAAGGTCGAGGAGGGCATCGGTGACGAAGAAGCGGCCGGGAGAGGTGTCGAAGGCCTGAAGCCAGATCTCGTAGAAGGCAATGAGATCGGGGAGATGAGGGAGCAGCTGGGCTCGTTTATCCTCAAGGCTCGCCTCGGGATTGTTGAGCAGCTCGCGCTCTTTGGGATCGGGGAGATGATAAATCAGGGCATTGCTATCGACGAGTATGAGGTCGAAGCGCTGCCCTAATTCTAAGAGGTCGACTGATGAGCTCAGTTGCGACTTCTTCCCAGCTCTTTACGGAGCTGTTCGATCGTCATTTCCAGGCGCCGAGCTTTACCTTTGAAGGCATTCCGATCTTCTGTAGCCCGGGCTAATTTAGAGCGGAGCGACTCGACCTCAGAGGATATATCCCCACCGCGAATCTTGGCCATCTCACTGCGAAGGTTGTCCCGCTGGTCGAGGACAGTGGCGAGTTCAAGCTCAAGCTCGCGAACCTTCTCAACGGACGGACGACCCTCAAGGGCTTCTTCGAGGACCAAGATCTTGCTCTGCAAGGTCTCAATCTCTTTCAGAGCGTTCTCTGAGTCACCGAGGCGCTTTAGCTTGAGCTGTTCCTGAAGCAAGTTGTCGAGCCGCGTGTTGCGTCCCAGGGCTTTTTTGTATTTCTCTTTGTAGGTCGCGAGATCAGTATCCATCCCTTTATGCGCCTTGCGCTCCTCTTCGAGCAACTTGCGAAGCCGGTTTCGGTCGGCTTCGATTTCGCTGAGGGGCGCGTTGGATGGAGCGACTGTTGGCTCGGGCGTTGGGGCGGGGGCAGGAGCCTTCGCGAGTTCAGCCCGGAGCTTTTTTAAATCGCCCTGAGCTTCAATAAGCTCTGTTTTAGCAGCTTTCAACTCGGTTTCTGTGACGGCCTTAAAACTCTTCAGGGCCTTATGATTCTTGTGATTTTCTTTTTTGAGGGCGGAGTTCTCTGCTTCCAGGCTATCTAGCCTTTCTGTCGCTGTTGCCAGTGATTTCTGAGTTTCCTCGTGATTCCGCCAAAGCTCGTCGTGAGACTTCAAGGAGACCATGACTTTAGATGGCTTCGCATTGCTTTTGGGAGTGAGTGTTTCGCTAGGGAAGGTCTCTGGATCCTTCGCCTTAGCGCTGGCCTTGGTGGCTTTTTTCGCGGCCTTCTCATCGCCTTTAGACGCTGAGCTTTTCTTTGCGCTTGCCTTCGATGCCTTTGCAGGCTTCTTTTCAGCGGCCTTTGTTTTCGCCGCTTTCGCTGGCTTCGCGGCTTTAGCCGTGCTTTCTTTTTCGTCAACGGCTTTTTTGGCGCGAGTACTTTTGGAAGTCTTACTCGCTGCTTTGCTAGTCGTTGCTTTCTTTGTGGTCGCCTTTTTCGCTGACGCAGCCTTCTTGACTGTGGCAGCTTTTTTAGTGGTCGACGCCTTTTTGGTGCTTGTCGCCTTCTTAGCGCTTGCCTTCTTTACTGGGCTAGCTTTCTTCGAGGCGGCTGCTTTTTTCTCAGGTTCTTCTGCCTTGGCTTTCTTCGCCGTAGTTTTCTTTTTGGTTGTCGATTTTTGGGTCTTACTCTTTGTCGAGGTTTTGGTCGCGGGCTTCTTGGCCATGGCTTCTTCCTAATTCACCTGACGCGTGAACTCGATATATTCGGAGTTCTATCGCGCTAAGAAATGTCCTCGAAATACCGAGCCATTCTTTAGTTGTTGTCGTCACCCTTCCGAGATCCTAACACCAATGTCATGGTTGCTCACATTGCGGTGAGCTAGGGATTTTGTTGGCGTAGGTCGCAAACTCTTTATTCATCACACTTTAGAGCAGGTCCACACTAT
>JARGOJ010000638.1 GCA_029210225.1 Planctomycetota bacterium | reverse complement strand
ACAGCCCAATGCTCTAGCCAGAGACCCTATGAATTTAAGAATGCCAGAACACTAGTGCTCTGTCATCCTTAAATCCATGGGCTCTGACTGCTCATTAGGCCGTGAATTTCGTAAGGGTTCAGTCATTTAGCCCGCTAAATTCCTATCACCCTGTCTCATTCACAGCCCAATGCTCTAGCCAGAGACACTATGAATTTAAGAATGCCAGAACACTAGGCGGCGTTGCAGGTCGGGCAGCTTCCGTAGAGTGTGATCTCATGGGAGTCGACGCGGAAGCCGTTGGGGAAGGTCGTGCCTTCAGGGATGGAGATGGGGCACATCGGAAGGTCGAAGACCGATTGGCAATCATTACACTGAAAATGGTGATGATGCTCTGTTTCATAGGGCTCGTAGCGAATTTCGCTCTCCGGAAGGGAGACCGCTTTGATGAGCTTCTCTTCTAGCAAGAGTTTGATGGCTCGATAGACCGTGGCGATTCCAAGGTTTGAAGATTGCTCTTTGGCGAGCTCGTGAATCTCTCCCACGGTGAGGGGTTTACCGGCTTTTTCGATCGCCTCGCGGATGTGAGTTCTCTGATTGGAACGTCTCTTACCAATCTTCTTGTTGTTCATGAACTCTCCTTCATGCAGCTCATCCTAGTGTATTGAAGTGCATTTGAAAAGTCATGGGCTCTCCGGGGGCCCACTGTATTCGCCTAGATATGCGAATCTGTCCATGGTCTTGCCGTCCTTTGTCACGGTTTCAAAGAACATATCCTTGGGGCGCACCCACAATCCTCGCTCGCCATAGAGGGCGCGATAAAGCACCAGCTCTTCCTCTGTTTCGCTGTGTCTCGCGATGTCGATCACGTGATATTGCTGACCTTTGTAGTGCTGGTAAAGTCCAGGTTTCATAGGGGCCTGTGTCCTCGTCTTCCAAAATGAATAAAGAGGAGCAATTTACAAAATGCTCCTCTCCAAGTGTCAGTGAATGATATGCGCGGAGTCTAGAAGGCGCGAGTGGGCGGGCCGTTCGGCTTCTTGTCTTTGTCGCCCCCACCCTTGATGTCTAAGGGGCGGACCTTGCCCTCATAAACTATGGCGGCGGCGCGCATGACGAAGACCTTGAGGAAGGCTTCGTTGCCATCTTTATTCC
Organism: Planctomycetota bacterium; assembly: GCA_029210225.1. Lineage (GTDB taxonomy): Bacteria > Planctomycetota > J058 > J058 > JARGOJ01 > JARGOJ01. The sequence continues at coordinate 4,425 of JARGOJ010000638.1, read as the reverse complement.
AGCTGATGCCGTCGTCGCCTAAGAATTTCTTGTTCTCCTCGAAGAGCTTGTAGAGGTCGACGTATCCGCGTCGGGCCTTCGGGTCGAAGAAGGGGCGGCAGTATTTGCGGATGAGTGGGTCGTAGACGTTGACGACGTAAGGGCCGGAGCCGTTTGATTCTGGCGGCACAGCGGGCTGGGCGCCTTTCTTTTTGTACTGACGGTAGCTGAGACGAGCGAGGATGGGAATCTTGCCGGCTTTGCGAATCATAGCTAGGGCTGCGTCGAGGCGTCGTTGTATGGTCTTCGATCCTTTGGGATAGGGTCGTTGATTGCTGACATCGGCGCCGCCGATATGGATGCAAATGTAGCGAGAGTGAGGATGACGTTCGAGTATCTTGCCGATCCCATTCCAAAATTTGTTGACCCCCCATGAGTTGCGAGCTTCATTGACGACATAGGGATCTTGGTCGGTGAAGGTTTCGCGGATAAGTTGCGTGTATCGGTCGGGATTGGCGGCGTTCATGGTCATGGCTGCGCCGACGAAGACCCAATAGTCGTTTTTCTTCTTCTTATCGAGCTTATAGAAGCGGATGCGTTGGATTTTGCCGAGGTCTTCGTCGCCCTCACCGAAGACGAGTCGTGCGACGGTGTATTTGCCTTTTGGCCAAACGACGCGGAAGTCGCGGAAGCCTTTTCGTCGTCCATCTGCGGGTTTGTGGCAGACTTCTCCCGCGAGTTTCTTCCACTTCTTGGCGCCGCGTTTCTTGGCGCCGACCAGGGAGATGGGGATAGACTTGCCAATGCCCTTGATATCCATGGCGACGAGGATGTTGTTCTTCTTTGCTTCAGGGATTTCGAATTCTAGGTAGCATTGCCCAGCGCTGTCCTTCGGCCATCCGGCGTAGGGCTTGGGCTTCTCTGGTTTTTTCGGTTCGGGCTTCTTCTTCTCGTCTTTCTTTTTGTCTTTGCCGTCTTTTTTAGGAGCGTCCTTCTTTTCGTCCTTCTTTTCCTTCTTCTCTTCCAGCTCTTGTCGACGGGGGCGAGCTTCGACTTACTCTTTGCGTTCTTTGCGAAACTGGGTTCGATCGACCCAATCATCAGCAGCGCGGCAAGGAGGGTTAGGGTCTTTGGAACTTTGCTCATGTATTTCATCCCTTAATTCGCAAGCTATCACTCAATAAGTATTGGACTGACTTCGCACGATGATGACAAGGAAATCAGAGCTTTTTTAATCGAAACCATGACAATTTAGGTAATTCTGCATGACTTGATCGATTTGTTGAAGGCCATTCTCGTGGCCTTTGGTGTTGGACTCATTCTCGAAGGAGCGCTTCCAAATCTGGATCAGCTTTTGAGTCCATTCACTGTTTTCCTGAAAGAGGAAATGAGGGACTGGGAGAGTTTTCATAAGGGAGACATGGACTTGCGGGAAGAGCTTTCTCGATTCGCCACTAAAAGCCCGATAAATTTGGCTGCAGAGGCTTGAATTGAGGTAGCAGCAAAGGGCAATGAGCGCGCTCCGGCTCTCTTCTTTCAGCACAATGTTATGAACAGAATTGAGGCAACGATAGGATTGGAAATCGAGGGCTGCAATGGGTTTGCTCGCTGTTTGTCGATAGACGATTTTGTCGCTCTGAAAGATCCATTCCTGGCGCAGGGATGCTCCCCGTCGTTTATCTTCTCGGCTCAATAGTGTGGGGCTGCAATCGATCCAGCGGCCGCCCCAATGAATGGATAGGGGGTGAATGTTATTCCCCTCTATCAGTGGATGGCAGTGGTCGTTTTCTTTGCTCGACCGGATCAGTCGCGTGCGTACTTCTCTCGGGCCGGGATTCATTCCATCTTTGACGTGCGCTTTGTCGCCGAGGGGGATTGAATCTGGCAATTGGGGAGTTTCTGGCCCTGGGTAGAAGTGGGCCTTGGGACGTTTGAGGAGGGCGCTTGGGGGGATTGGGAATTCTTGTCTGCGCTTCTTCGGGTCGTCCTCCATTTCGTCCACTTCAAAAATTCGAACGACCTTATCTTTGGAGTCCTGATTGGACCAAGACAAGACGGTGGTCCCAACGGAGGCGTCAGAAAACACAGAATGGCGAAACAACCAAGCTTCTTCGAGGGTTCCGTGCTTGAGGAGAGCTTTGCGAGTGTCGGTGTATTGCTCGTTGGTGAGGATTGTATCGGGGAGAACAAAGACAAAGCGCCCTTGATCTCTGGTTAATTGAGTGGCGAGGGAGATAAAATAAAGGAAGAGATTGATTCGTCCAGGGAGGGCGCGTTCGCCTTTGATATTGAGTAGCCAGGTATAGCTTTCGTTATCTGGCTGATTGTCGCTGGCTTTGGAGTGCTTTGAGTAATAAGAGACGTAGGGGGGATTGCCGACGACGAGGTCAAAGCCCTGCTCGTTCCAACGCCTCGCTTGACTGCTTCGCCAGCAAAATCTCTGAGGCGGGGTCTCTGTCTTAAGGTTTTGTTCGAGAGGAGGGGCGAGGGCGTCGCCATATTCAATGATCGCTTCGAGCTTTTGAAGAGTGAGAGTTGGGGATTCGGTCCAAATTAAAAAGTGAAAGCGGCAGAGCTCCAGGGCGCTTGGGTCAAGGTCGACGCCGTGGATGCAGTTCTCGACAATTGTCGTTTTACAGGAGGTGCAGGGAATTGATGAGCTGTGTTCTTTTTCGCAGAGTGCGGCGGCTAACATCTTCGCGGCGGGGATGAGGAAACGGCCGCAGCCGCAGGAAGGATCGGTGATTCTCAATCGGAGGCTGTCGGGGGATGAATCAATGAGTGATTGAAGATTGCGATCGAGGATGAATTGAACGAGTTTTTCTGGGGTATAAAAGGAACCTGCTTTTCTCCGGGAGAGGCTGTCATGGCTGGGTTGAAAGCGCTTCTTGTCGGGGTCGAATTGAGGACGTGATTTGAGGCTTTGTTCGTAGAGGGCCGAGAGAATGTTGAGGTCCGGGTCGGTCCAGGGATTTTGGCCGCTTGGATAGGGGAGCGCGTTGAGAATTGAGGACAGGCTTTGGTTGGAGATGGACTGGGCTAGAAATCGTTGACTGGAAGGGTCAGAGTTGAGGACACGCCCGAGTTGGAACCTTGATTGGCCAAGGCGTTGCAGAAGCTTCCAGAAATTGGAGGAGAGGGGATTGTGCTCTGATTGGAGTTGGCCGATTTGTAGCTGGAATTCATCTTTGAGCTTCTGATCCTCTTTGTTTAATGGGCTGGGGAAGAGGACGTTTCGAGAGTGGGCGGTGAGGCAGAAGAGGATGCGAAATAGGAACTGCTTGGCATCTCTTTGGAACTGCTCAGGGTCGATTTTTCCGGCGCTTATCTGGGCGGAGAGTGAATCTTCGCTTTGCTTGTCCAGAAGGGCGTTGAGGACCGCGAGGTGGGCCCGTTCAAAATCGTTGTAAATAGCGCGCTGTCTGTTTCGCAGGGCAGCCGATTTTGAAACCATGAGTTGTCCGGAAAAAGTGAAAAAGGGCACAGGTCAAATTGACCGATGCTCAGAGTGTACCAAGTTTCTACTTTAGTTTTTAGTCTCCGCGATTGTTGATGGGCTCTGAATCTCTTTCTATGAGGCTTTGAGGGTATTTATTCATGGGAGTGTCAGCTCTGTGGGAATCGGCTGGGGCGCTGTCATTCCGCGGGGACGTTCACGATGGAGACCGTTTGATAGGGAATATCCCAGCCCTTTAAGTTGCACGCTTCGACGGCGAAACGTTGGAGCAGTCGTTTGAGCTTGTGGTAGTCCGGCGCGGCCTGGCCATGAAATTCGACACCTATTTCATAGTCGAGGGAGGACGAATTTGCCGCTTTGAAGTCGACGCTGACTCCAATGACGAGGGCTTGGTATTGTTCTTCTTGGAGGCGCTGGGTGACGAATGCTGCTAGGAAAGCGGGGACTTCGGTGAGAGAGATGGCTTGGTGTTTGTAGCTGATCCCGAAGGTGCTCCCAATGCGGAAGGATTGGCTGAGGTTTGTTGGGTTCATGGCGAGGAATTGGGTGGTGGGGAGGGTTTTGAGGCTGCCACCACCGACGACCAGCTGGACCATCTCTGGGGTTTGGTGTTTGACGAGGCCGGTGCTTCCATCGGAGAGCATCACCCAATCGCCGCAGTTCGAGGGAAACCATGGCTCATCAGGGGAGGTTGGGCGCGAGACGTAGCCGAGAAGTTGGCGCACGGGGAGTCGGATGGCGCAGTTTTCCAGGGCGGGATTTTCCAGGGTTGTAGAGAGGTTTAGCGAGGCGACGAGGAAAGGGATGCCGTTGTAGATGATGCGCTCGTGCTCTCTGACGGTGCTGATATTGAGCAGCATCTGGATTTCTTTCCAGAAGATGGGGATGGCTTGTTTAGTGGTCCACAGGACTCCGACCAGGAAGATGATCGCGACGCTGAGCAGCATCCAATCTCCGGAGAGGTAGAGGACGATGAGCATACCCATGAG
>JARGOJ010000637.1:2064-5563 GCA_029210225.1 Planctomycetota bacterium | reverse complement strand
GATTGGATTGGCCTGGACGACTCTCACTTCCGCGATGCCCTCTCTGCCTCTCTTGAAATTCTGGGGGCAGAGAAGATTAAACCGTTGAATGCTACGGAGGCGGCGAAGGATCCTAGCTCGGCGCGTTGGGAGATCCCGGCCCTTCATGAGCGCCTCGGGGCTGACCCGAGTTGGGCTGTCACACTGGATGCCCTCAGAGTGCCCCGCAAGAAGGGGCAGAAGCCTTGGGAATGGCGCAAGGAAGCTCCGATTCGCCCGGTTGTCTTTCGCGATCCAGGGTCTTTGGATGGGGATGTGGTCCATCTTCACCTTGAGCATCGGGTCGTGCAGCGATTACTCGGTCGCTTTATCACCCAGGGATTTACTCACGATGAATTGACCCGAGCCTGCGTTGTCGGGACGGATCATGCCATTCCTCACGTCATTGCCATTGGTCGCTTGTCGCTCTATGGAGAAGGGGCTTCCCGACTTCATGACGAAGTCTTCGCCGTCTCCGCGCCTTGGATTGAACCGAAAGACAGAGACGGCAAGAAGCTCACCCCCCTCCCTGAATCAGAAAAAGAACAGGTCCTTCAGCTCCTTGAGAAATCCCTCGTGACCCCTCGTATGACCAGGGTCACGGATAACTTGAAGGCGAGGTTAAAGGGCAGCGCGGCTCGGGATGTGACGGAGTTAAGAAGTCACCTTGAAGAGCGCTCCGAGAACCTGGCAAAGAAAGCTCAGAACGATCTAAAGACTCGTGGAACGCAAGAAGCAAGGCGGATGCGAGATATTCTTAAGCAGCAAAGTCAAAGGATCTTGAAACGTCAGGCTGAAATGGAAAAGCGCGAGAAGCAGCTAAAGCTCGATTTCAATAAAGAGGAAAAGCGCCAATTGGAATCCGATAAGACTTACTGGAAAGAACGCCTCAAGGGATTGGATGAGGAATTGGAGAAGGAGCCGAAACGAATTAGAGAGAGCTATGTCATTAAGGCGCGGCGCCTAGAACCTGTTGGATTAGTCTACCTTTGGCCGGTTTCGAGCTAAAAAGAAAGGGGAATGGATTTATGGCAAAACAAGACCCTGAACTCCGCGCCCACAAGACCTGGCTCGGACTCTTACAACCTGTCGGCCTCGTCGTCTCTCCTCCCGCCCTCATTCGCGCCCAGGCGGTCCTCGATAAGAATGTTATTGAGCTGCAGCAGAGATTGATCGCGCTGCTTCAGAGAAGCAAAGAGGATGACAACGGGCAATCAATCACCTTCATAGAGAACTTCCCGCGCTTCGCAGAGCATGTCCTGGAGTGGCTCCCTGAAGACATCGCCGGAGCGCCCGGAGGCCCTGACTTATCGAACAAGCTTGAGTTGGTCCTCCCCGACTATGGTGAAACCCTGCGCCCTACCTACGCTGTCATTGATGGTGCAAGCGACGAGAAGAAGCCGTTTATTCTCGTCGAGGAGTTACCCCGAGGGACGTCCTTTGACGAGGCCGGTCCCGAATCCAAAGGTTGGCATGCCAGTCCCGAGGCCAAGTTTGAGCGACTACTCCGAGCCCTAGAGATCCCTATTGGTGTCCTTTTCAACGGGCTAGAGTTAAGATTGATCTACGCTCCTCGCGGCGAGTCCTCGGGGCATGTGACCTTCCCTTTGGAAGCTATGGCGGAGGTTGCTGGGCGCATGGTGCTTGGGGCCATGCACATGCTGCTCTCGGAGTTTCGAGTGTTCAGCGCGCCGGACGGGCGCCGACTCAGTGACTTACTCCACGAGAGCCGGAAGTATCAAGTTCTGGGAGCGCTCTGGGACCTCCTCGCGGGCTTTCAAGCTGCCGACGAGGTCAGTAAGCGAAATCTGATCGCGGACGCGACTAGAGAGGCCCCTGAGCATATCTACGGCGGATTATTGACCGTCCTCTTAAGGCTGGTCTTCTTGCTTTATGCGGAAGATCAAGGATTGATGCCCAAGGATGAAGTCTATGGCCGCTATTATTCCGTCACCGGTCTTTACGAGCGTTTGAGGGAAGACGCCGGACGCTATCCAGACACTATGGATCAACGCTTCGGGGCCTGGGCCGGATTGCTCACCCTGTTTCGTTTAATCTTCGATGGCGGAGGTTATGGCGGCAAAGATACGGGTTCTTTTGAACTTCCAGCGCGCCATGGTCAATTGTTTAATCCCGATGAGTACCCTTTCCTCGAAGGTCGCCCCTTCGGCGTTCCAAGAGTTATGGGAGACCGATTTGAGGCCCCAAAGGTCAGTGATGGCTGCATTTATCGAGTTCTTGAAGCGTTGTTGATTCTAGATGTCGATGGTGTCGGCGATCGTCTGTCATATCGCGCCTTGGATGTGGAGCAAATCGGTTCTGTCTACGAAGCCATGATGGGTTTTGAAGTCGAGCGGGCTTCCGGTCGCTCCTTGGCCTTGCGTCCCAAAGACATTGTCTTTAACGTCGATGATTTATTGGAATTAGACGGCGACAAACGCGTTAAGTGGCTTAAGGAACAGACCCTCTGCGACTTAAAAGGAAAGAGCGGCGTGGCATTAAAAAAAGCCAGTAGCGCCGAGGAAGTGGTCGCGGCTCTGGGTCGCCGGGTTTCTCCAAGAACCCCGCGCTTATTGGCCCCTGGCAGTTTGTTTTTGCAACCAGGGGAAGAGCGTCGTCGCTCCGGTTCTCACTACACTCCTCGTGAATTGACCGAGCCTATTGTCAGGACCACTCTCCGCCCAGTTTTGGAGGCACTCGGGCCAAAACCAAAGCCCGAGCAAATCCTCACTCTGAAAGTCTGTGACCCTGCCATGGGCTCTGGGGCTTTCCTGGTAGAGACTTGCCGTCATTTGGCAGAGCAATTAGTCGAGGCCTGGAGTGTGCATAAGTCGACGCCGGATATTGGCGCCGTGGAACCTCTGCTTCATGCGCGACGCTTAGTGGCCCAACAATGTCTCTATGGCGTGGATAAGAATGCCTTCGCGGTGAACCTTGCGAAATTGTCTATCTGGCTTGTGACCTTGTCCAGGGATCAGGCCTTTACTTTTTTAGATCACTGTTTGAAGCACGGCGATTCACTTGTTGGCCTGACCAAGGCGCAGATATTGGCCTTTAGCTGGGAAGATCAGAAGATCCAGTATCCAGGAACCTTGTTTCAGGGGATAACCAGTTCAATAGGAAACGCGACAACTTGGCGTCATGAATTGTTTCTGGCGAAGGAGGGAGATTACCAAGCGAAGCAGGATGCTCATAAATTGGCCGAAGAGTCCCTCTTTGAAGTCCGTTTGATGGGTGATTTGATCATTGCAGCCTTTTTTAGCGCCGAAAAGAGCAAAGATCGTCTTGCGAAGCGGGATGAATACCTGGAGATGGCCAATAAATGGCGTGGAGGCAATGTTGATCGAGGTCAATTGACTGAGATTGTTCGAGCATTGCGTGAAGATGGGCGTCCGTTGCCACCGTTTCATTGGGAGATCGAGTTTTCAGAGGTCTTTGATCGTGGGAACCCGGGTTTTGACGCTATGATTGGGAATCCACC
>JARGOJ010000637.1:0-2054 GCA_029210225.1 Planctomycetota bacterium | reverse complement strand
TTTTTGGGGGGCAACAAATTGTGGCCAGTTTTTGGCGGTAGTTTCCGAGACTTTATTAAAATGCTTCATCCAAATAGCGGAGGAAAGGCTGTTGATTTAGTCGCCCATTTCTTTCGGATGGCTCACTTATTGATCCGAAATGATGGAACAGTTGGGCTTATTGCAACAAATACAATTTGCCAAGGGTCTACGAGAACAGCTGGCTTAGGAGAGATTCTCGCTCAGGGCGGAGAAATTTATTGGGTGAATCGAAGGTTGTCTTGGCCAGGGCACGCCGCTGTAGTAGTGAGTGTTGTTTGTTTCAAAAATGGTCAAGTTAAATCTAAGCGATATTTGGACGGAAAAGAGGTCGATGGAATTAACTCACTGTTTTTCCCACGAAAATTAGAGTTAAACCCGCAGCCGCTGAATTTGAATAAAAGTGTAAGTTTCCTGGGTACTAACATTCTGGGACAGGGTTTCACTTTCAACGACTCGGCGCCTAAGGGTGGTTCAGCTAATTCCATAGATAAAATGGAGAAACTGCTAGTTTCTAACCCTAAAAACCGGGAGAGAATCCAACCGTATATTGGAGGTGAAGAGGTTAATCAGAGTCCAGGATTGACGCCTCATCGCTTCGTCATCAATTTTGCGGATTTACCGTTGATTCAAGCCAAGGAATGGCCGGAGTTAGTCGATGTAGTCGAAACTATGGTTAAGCCCGCCCGAGACAAGCTTGGAGGGTATTCTGTTGCGGAGGGAAGGCGAACACGATGGTGGCAATTTGGGACATATACTCCAGCGCTCTACAATGCAATTAAAGGTTTGAAACAAGTGTTAGTAACTGCGAGAGTAGGTAATCATCTCTCTCTAGCGTTCTTGCCTACTAATTATGTTTACTCGGAACAACTTGTCATCTTTCCCTTCGGTACTTTTGCTTCATTCTCAACTCTTCAAAGCAGGCCCCATGAGGCTTGGGCCAGACTCTTGGGCTCTTCAATGAAAGATGATTTGCGATATTCAGCATCGAAAATTTTAAATCCTTTTCCGTTCCCATTTAATTGGAGTAAAGATCCTCAGCTTGAGGTCATTGGCCAAGAATACTACGACTTCCGTGCGGCACTCATGATTGAGAATAACGAGGGATTAACGGCCACTTACAATCGCTTTCACAACCCAGAAGAGCGCGACCCAGAAATACTGAAGCTTCGCGAATTACACAGCGTTATGGACCGGGCTGTTCTTGACGCCTACGGTTGGACGGATATCTCGACAGACTGCGAATTTCTTCTTGATTATGAGATTGACGAGGAGACTTGGGGCAAGAAGAAAAAGCCCTATCGCTATCGATGGCCGGAAGATGTTCACGACGAAGTCCTGGCGCGCTTATTGGACTTGAATCAGAAGCGCTATGAAGAAGAGGTCCTCGCCGGGCTTCACGACGATAAGAAGGGCAAGAAGAAGGCTAAGAAGAAGCCTGCTAAGGGGAAAGCAAAGAAGACTAAAAAGGCTGCGACTAAGAAGACTAAAGCTTCTGAGAAGGCTGGAGATACTATGCTTCTCTTTGGGGATAAGGAGGAGTGATGGGATTGATTTTTTGTTTTGCGAATGGTTTTACCACCCTCACCTCAGTCCTCGACGGGGCGGCCATCCGCACTCAAGGGAGAGGAATTAACTGTAAGTGTTTGCTTAACTTTATATTGACTGGTTTTACCACCCTCACCTCAATCCTCTCCCCTCAAGGGAGAGGAAGTAACTGTAAAGGTTTGTGGTTGATGTGTGCGAGAGTTGGGCGTGGATTTACCACCCTCACCTCGATCCTCGACGGTGGTCTGACACGTCGGGCGGCCATCCGCACCGGGGGTAGAGGAAGTAATTGTAAGAGTTTGTTGGTGATGTGTGCGGGGGTTGGGACTGGATTTGCCAGCCTGATAGCATCCTTCTCTATTTCCAGTTGTCAAATGAATGGAAGCTCTAAGAAAGCAGTAAATTGGCTTCCTCGTCCCTCTGGGGAGAGAATTGAGGTGAGGGGGTTTTACACGAAACGCCCGCCGAAATTACTCCCGTATTTAACT
>JARGOJ010000636.1 GCA_029210225.1 Planctomycetota bacterium | reverse complement strand
TTCCATCCGCCTTGTCCAGAATCGCCGCGATACGCTTCTGCTCCGCCAGGGGAGGGATTGTCAACTCAATGTTCTTGATTTTCCCTAAGCTGAGGTTCTTCTGACGAATCCCCCTCCTTTCATTCAAAACTCTAGGCTTCACAGCACTTAAAGCGAGTTTTAGAAAGTACATATCAAAGGTGCTCTTTGGTTCCACTGCTGCAATTGCTTGGTTGAAAGCAGCTTCCCTATCGAGGATGGACATTTTGAGGGCGGCCGTATCATACATGCCAATTAGAAGCGAGCCCTTGGGGAAGAGCTTTGCATTTGAGTTTCCCAATCCCGCCGAGGTAATGTACTCGTTTGGTTTTTTTGTGTATCGCTCGTTCAATTCTCCAGACGAGTACCATGGGATACTTCCACCCCAATAACTCTTTTGGGACCGCTTGGGGGTTCCTCCACTTTGTATTTTGGTTAACTCCCCGAGTCTCATATTGACCCAACCGGCGGGCAACTTATTCATCCTAGCATTGCCTCCAACTCTTCGAGATCCTTGATGCACTCTTTCTCCAAGGTCAGAAGCGACTTAATGATCTTCTTAGGAGGATCGTATTCAATCTCCTCATACTCAATTTCCTTATAGCGATTGATAGAGAGGTCATAGCCCTCGTCCACGATTTCTTTCTTAGGCACAAAGAAGGCCTTAGCCTTACGATCCTTGTCCTTTTTTGGATTCCTGTTCTTCCACTTCTCCAGACAATCAGGAATGTCGTTCTCTTCAACCTTGTCACGCTTGTCGTCCAAGGAAAGACCGTCAGCCTTGAGGTCGTAAAACCAAACATTGTCTGTTCGACCGCCCTTAGTGAAATACAAGATCGCCGTGGAAACACCGGCATAAGGCTTAAAGACACCTGAAGGAAGCGAGATGACAGCGTCCAACTGATTGTCCTCAACAAGCATCTTTCTAAGCCCTTTATGAGCCTTAGAAGAGCCGAAGAGAACACCGTCAGGGACAACCACCGCGCAGCGCCCACCCACTTGCAGCATCCTCAACATCAAAACTAAAAAGAGCAGTTCAGTCTTCTTGGTCTTCACTTTTTTAATGAGCTTGGGCTGGACAGAATCATAATCAAGACTGCCCTTAAAAGGCGGATTGGCGAGGATTACAGAAAAGGTGTCGTCGAGATAACCAGAGTAATCACCTTCCTCAAAGTTCTTATTGAGACTGTCCTGGTAATAAATATTGGGATTGGTCACATCATGCAGCAATAAGTTCATGGACGCGATTCGGAGCATCGTCGAGTCAAACTCAAAGCCGTGCAATAACTCGTTGTCCACATGATCCTTGAACGGAACCAAGAGATCGCCAGGATAGGAATCTTTGCTTTTTGAGGTGTATTTCTCATCGAGATATTGTCTTGCCGAAACTAAGAAACCTGCCGTGCCACAGGCTGGGTCAGCAATGACATCGTCAGCTGAAGGATCGGCAATCTCAACCATCATGCGGATGATATGGCGAGGAGTACGAAATTGGCCGTTGATTCCCGCAGTCGTGAGCTTACTCAGCAAATACTCGTAGAGGTCGCCGTTGTTGTCTTTCTTTCCCTCTTCCTCCCCAGGCTTCGTTTTGGGATTCAAAATCTGATCGATCAAGCTGACCGCTTCGGAGAGCACTGTATGACTCTGCACCATAAACTGGGCATCTTTCATATACTCGCCAAAGGTCGATCCCTCAGCCCCGACTTGACGCATGTGAGGAAAGACTTTATCCCGCACTAAGGGCAACATCTTCTCCCCACTGACATGCTGGAATTGCGACCAACGTAACTCTTGCTCGGTTTCCTTGTAGATCAATTTGACCTTGGAGTTTTTCTTCTTTCCTCGCTTGAGCTTCTTCTCATTCTTCCGTTCGGTTTTATCCAAATGGCAAATGAACATGAGATAGGAAATCTGCTCAATAACAGTCAGGGGATTAGTAATCCCTCCCGTCCAGAACTTCTCCCACAGCACGTCGACTTTACTTTTCAATTCTCCCGTGATCATTATTCCACGTCCTCCGTTGGATCGCCGAAGCTATCCACAATGTCCATTAAATCGTCCCATTGCGTATCGTCCCCAAAAACCCCGTCGACACCGTCGCTATGCAAACCAGTGAAGGGGGCTTCCCAAAGTAGATCACGCTCAATGGACCCATACAGGCTGATGTGATTCTTCAGCATTGACAGAAACTTAAGCTGCTTTGCCGTCAAGCTTGGATACTTTTGCGCAAAGACCTTAAAGCGTTCATCCACCACTTCTGCATCGAGACCAATGATTCCTCGAATCAGTTGATCAATCGGCGCCGAGGTTTCTGGAAAGTAGCGCTTCAAGTCACTGAGGTCTAATTGCGAATCTTGTGCCAAGACCAATGCCGATAAAGATTCAATATCTCCATCGTCCACCGATTGGCCCTTTTTAATCTTTTTCAGTGTCTCATTGTTCTCAAAGAGGGTCTTTAGAACCTTTTCGACCCGCTGGCGATAGGCCACAAACTCAAGCCCCTCAAGCTTGACTTCCGCGTCCTCGATCCGAATGCGGTTCTCGTCCTCGCCGACGTCAATAATCTTCGCCACGAATTTAGGGGCGATCGTCCGCCGCGCTAACTTCATCAGCCCTCGAAGCTCCAAGCGAACTTTCTCAAGATCCTCCACCGTCGCTGAGGCCCAGAAATCTTCCCCCTCCAATGTGTTGAGAAGATCCTCCTTGTCTTTCACCTGTCCCACCGTTCTTGGTAAGGCTCTCAACTCATCCCGGATCTTATCTTTGAGGTCCGTATAAGCGGCTGCCCCAAGCACTCTCGCGGTCTGAGTCTTCGCAATGAGCGTGTCAAACTTCACCGCCGCCTCTGAGCCCTTGATATTGCGCCATTGCATGAGAGGCGCGAGGTCTTTTTTGAGATGGGTCCGTGTCGTCGCGGAGAAAGAATCCAGCACCGACTTCTTACTCACCGCCTCAACAGCCTGCCACTTCTCTTTCACAGCGATGCTCTTCTTGGGCAAGTCCGCCAGGTCCTCTGAAATCCGCTCCATGGCCAAAGCAAAGGCCGACTTGTTGTCCTGTCCCCGACACGCTTCGGCAAAGGCGACGCGCTCTTCAAAGAGGCGCTCAGTGAGGGATTTGGGGCGAGGAAGGTTTTTGTCGTCGCCTTCTCTTTCATTGAAGTAAGCAAAGTTATCCCAGTGATCGAAGATCTTGAAGCCTGTCTTATGCTCCCCAGGACCAAAGAGGTTCAGGCAAAGCCGCGTTCCCCGACCAATCATCTGCCAGAATTTCACATAGGAATAAACCGGCTTGGCGAAGACAAGGTTGACAATCTCCGGAACGTCGAGCCCCGTATCAAGCATATCCACGGACATAGCGATGGTCAGGTTGGAATTCTTCCCCTCCCCCTTAAAGTCATCAATAAGCTCCTCAGCCCGAACATCCTCACTCACAATGGTCCGGCAAAAGTCTCCTCCAAACTGCGGATACATTTCATTGAAGAGTTTTTCCATCAGTCGAGCGTGTTTGATGCTGCGAGCAAAGACAATGGTCTTCCCCGGCCGCTGCCCCGATTCATCCTTAATTCCGTTCTCCATGAGATTGCGAAGAATGCGGCGGTTGGTGTCCTTGTTAAAGATCTTCTTGTCGACTTCCTTCGACTCGAATTCAATCTCACTGGGAACATCCTCAGAATCTTCAAGCTGAAGACGTTGAGTCTCACTCATCTCCGAATATTTAATTCCTTTCCTCGTAAACTCCGTGCTAAAGCTCTGAGCGCTGAAGGGAACAAGTGAGGGAGGAGTGTCATTGATCGCTTCTTTATAGGTGTATTTCGCCGTGGGGTCGCCGTCTTCGCAGCCAAAGAGGGCGAAGGTATTGCGGTCGATGAACTTCACCGGGGTCGCCGTCAGCCCGATTCTGAGGGCATCGAAGTAGATGAGAAGCTCCCGGTAACGGTTGTAAACGCTTCGATGACTCTCATCGGCAATGACCACATCGAAAAAGCCCACATCAAAGCTTTGGTAACACCCCATCATCGCTGGATAGGTCGCGAAGTATATGCGCTTATTCCTGTTTTTATAGGTCTTCGAGGAAACCACAACCCGAGCTTCGTGAGGTAAGTGCTGTTTAAACGCGTTCCGGGCCTGCTTACGGAGTTCTTTGCGGTCGCAGAGGAAGAGAATGCGCTTGGCCCAGCTCGCGTCTAGAAGAGCCTTACAGATCGATATAGCCACCCGAGTTTTCCCAGTTCCCGTGGCTTGGACAATAAGGCTCTCTCTGTGCTTGTTGGTAAAGCGCTCAAGCACTCGTTTGATGGACTCCAATTGATAGAGGCGCCCAGCGATCTCACTGCTTAACTCAATTTCAGAGAGGCTCTTCTTTTGGGCTCGTTGGAACTCGCAGAGGTGCTGAAGGCTCTCAGGAGAGTAATATCCATACAACTCTCTAGGTGGTTCTTTTTGGCTATCATTCCAAATCCAGATCGCGTGACCGTTTGTATAGAAAATCACCGGGCGGAAACCATGCATTTCCTCCAAACCATCGGCATAGCCCTCGGCCTGAGTTCGTCCTGCTTCCGCATCGATACAACTCTTCTTCGCTTCGATCACAGCCAGGGGTTTTCCTGCCTCGCTCCAGAGAACATAGTCCGCCTTACCTTTACCGCTGGGAGTGTTTTGGTGGAGCACCTCATATTCCTGAGAGACTTGTTCTGTGTTTGCTCCTTTATCTCCGACGTTCCAACCTGCCGAGATAAGAGATTCGTCAATGAGATAGCGACGAGTGGCGGCTTCGTCGAAGGCCACTTTGACCACGGCCTTTTGACCGATTTGAATTTGCTTCTTCAGCTCTTGAGTTGATAGTTCCGCCGCTTTCACCCTGGCTCGCTGGGCCTCGACCTGAGCGATCAGCTCCTTAGCCTCTTCCTCTTTCTCCGCGAGTTTTTGCAAGAGCGCCTTTTTCTCCTTCTTCAGCTTGCCCTTGGAATCAGTCTGGACCAGCCCCCGATAGGACGGAGGATCTCCAGCGCCGCTGTTGTAGGTCAGGGAGAGCCAGGAGGCGAGATGGTGACATTGCTCAAGGCACCATAGGGCATTGTGCTGGCTAACAGCACGGGTGGACTCGTGAGCGCCCTTGTTGCCAAAATCTTTGACTCCGATGAGAGTCGTGAGCAATGTGTTCCCAACGATGTTGGTGAAGCTAGAGCTTCGAAGACGATCGTTGAGATTCGATTGATAGCCCCGGGGCAGGGAATGATGGTGATATAGGAAATTAGCGAATTGATCAACGAAGGTTCTAAGCTTCACCGCTGCGCTGCCGGGGTCAATGAAGACAAGCTTTTCGGCGAGACCAGCGACATCAGCGAGGTCATTCCAGCGAGGACGGAGAAACTCAAAGTTCTGAGACGTCATATCTTCTCTCCTTCAGCGGGGCTTGGTCCAAAGTTCCATTGAGGCGTGGAAATGAAAGGAGGAGCAAGCGGCGAGCCAAAGGGATAAGATACCACTCCTCGAATTTTGCTCATAGGGGAGAAGGAGCACTTTCAAGGGTTGATGTCGAGTCGCTTCATCTGGT
>JARGOJ010000635.1 GCA_029210225.1 Planctomycetota bacterium | reverse complement strand
GCCATGATGAACTCTTCGTTAGCATGAGCCCGGAAATAAGCCCCGGGCCTTCTGTTCCCAGAATACTAACTGAGGGGGAACATTGTCAGCATTATTGCCATAATGAAATAGGCCGCGACCATCACCACCGCTGTATAACCCAAAATATCCTTGGCTTTAAGCCCCGAGAGCGCGAGCGCTGGCAAGGCCCACATCGGTTGAACCATATTCGTCAACTGATCTCCCATAACCTCGATCATGACCGCCTGGCGATCGGAAAAGGCTAAGTCCCGAGAGGCGTCAATGAGGATGTTCCCAGTGACGAGCCACTGACCGCCCGCGGACGGGACAAAGAGGTTGCAAAGCCCCTGGAATGCCACTCCCAAAGCGGGCCAGGTCGTCTGGTTAGAGATGCTCACGAAGAACTCCGCGACCCTCGCCCCCAAACCCGTTTCGATAATGATTCCCATAAGACCAGCGTAAAAGGGAAATTGGAACACGATGCTCCAGACTCCTCGGGCTGCCTCACTCAGCTTCTCAAGCATCTCCTTCGGGCGCTTGAAGAGGATCAACGCTGCGCAGAGGAAGACCAAGTTCATGGAGTCGATGCTCAGGCCCTTCTTGTCGATGATGTAGTAGTTGTAGAGGAACCAGCACGGCAGAATCGCCGCGACTTTTAGGAAGATCTGGCTGTGCTCCAAGTGTTGAGCAAAGGTCGTTGGCGCGGGGCTGGCGATCTCACGCTTCTTGGCGCCGAGGGAGACTTCATGAATCTTCTTGCTCGGGTGCATGAAAGCCAGCATTGTTGGGCATGCGATGAGCAAGAGGGCCAAAGTGGCGAGGCTCATTGGTGAGCCGACTGTCTGATTAAACGGTATGACGCCTATCTTCGAGGCCAGAAAGTGATTTTCTTGAGCAACCATAAGGGGCGCGGATGATGTCAGCCCAAATCCAAAGGTCATCATGCCCAAGTAGCCTGAAGAGATCGCGAGAGGGTAGTGAACCTTAATCCCTCGGCGTTTGGCCTGACGGCACACCTCCTGTCCAAAGATCGCGCCTCCCACAATGCAGAGGGCCCAACTAATGAGACCGAGGCCTATAGACACAGCGGCCACCAGGGCGATCGCCTGGCGTGCGCTCTTCGGCACCGCAGCGAGGGTCGACAGGACTTTCTGGACGAGCTTGGTCTGGGCCAATGCCGTGCAAACAATGAGGTTGAAGCTAAACTGTGCGATGAGCACGAGGATCTTTGGATTCCACAGGCCTTTGCTCCAAGCACGGACAACGTCATTGACCGACTCGACCTTCTCTGGATCTCCCCAGTTATAGGCTGCGATCATGGCGACCGCAGTGAGAATCATGGCGTAAATCCAGGGGTCTGGGACAAAGCGCTCAGCAAACATGCCTGACCACCGCCCAACAGTCTCTAGAAATCCGCTGTTCCCTGTGGAGGAAGGCGGAGCCGAGGACGTGGGGGGCGCTGTTTGTGGTGTTGCTGCTGCTTTAGACCGTTGAGAGGCCTTGTTTTTACTCTTCTTTTTCTTGCGAGACGCCATGGCGCTTTTTGTCCTCTGTCCAAGCTTCTTTGTTGGGAAGACGCCTAATTTAACGAAAGCTCATAGATTGCGCGAGCGCTCCCGACCTTGCTTATCGAATTTTTCGCCGGGCCTCCGCAGCGTATACCTGATAGGGCTTTTTTACTTGCGTTTTGGGAACGAGAACATCGATCTTAAAGGGACAAATCTCTTCAAATCCCAACTCTTCAATCGAGGTCAAACATTCCAAATTCCCAAAGCCCCCAGGGCGAAACACAATGACAACTGCGACGAGCGCACAATCGGCGTTGTTCTTTGCATTCCCGGTGAGGCTCCAATCTTGACCAGGACCTGTTTCTACTTTGATATCCGAGATGGTGATCTGCTTGGCGAGCTGTATGTGTTCGTCCGGCTTCCAAAATTGGTGTCTCCCAGACGAGTTCGAAAATCGAAGAAGAAACACAAAGAGCGAAACAGCGATGAGAGTGAGTAAGCAGATGAGACTGATCGGTAGCAAGTTGCTCTCCCATTGGCTGAAGAGGCATGAAAGATTGTCTCCAGGCAGAGAAATCGAAGCGGCGGTTTGCGTCGTCTCTCAATGAAAATCCTAGCTCTTAACTTGGCGCACAGCAATTGAAGAGTCACAATGGAGGATTGTTAATTTTTGCGGTGCCAGCCAGAGATCCTTGAATAACATGAAGTACAGTCACACTCAGACCTCTAAGCCCTGGTTAATTTCAATGAAGAATTACGGAGATTGTAGTAACCTTGACCGTTTGAGCTGCTTTCTTCCATAAAAGGTATCTATGCGTCCTCACGTTGTCGAATTGGCCCTCCAACACAATTTGGTGAGCGAAGAGACTGGAGAATCAAGTACCTCTTCAGTGGCCGAACTAAAGTCGTCGCTCTCGGTCGAGCAGCTCGGAGCGCTGTTAAACCAAGCGCGGGTGCAGGACCAAGTCGCGCTGTACGGCCTCGTCGTTTCAGGATTCATTAGCCCAGAGCGAGTTTTTCGCTTTCAGCTATGCTCAAAAGAAAACGCCGACGCACCCTCAATCAAAGCGCAAGCATTGAACTCCGGACTCTTAGATGTCTTCGTCGAGGGCCTATACTCCTCACCCTCCGACTATCATTGTCAGAGCTGTAAAGCGAGCTACTCGGTTCTTGGCCAATTTTTCCCAAAGACTCTAGAGTGCCCAAATTGTGAAACCCCCACTTGTTTGCTTCTCACCGTTGAGACTCAGGGAGGTGTTTCGGATGCCAGCGCGAAAACGCTGATTGAAGCTGACAATTCGCTAGCAAACGCTCAGACGATGATTGATCCCGACGAGCAGGACGATACTCAGGGCGAGGACGACAACACCGCGACGATCATACAAGAGTCCCAGATTCTAAAGGCCGGGAGCGTCCCGGACTTTGCAAATGGGAACCCGGAGCTGGCCAACACGCTTATCGAGACGAATCAGAATGACTTGGCCAATGCTCAGACAATGATTGATCCGGACGAACAAGACGACCCCAACTCTGTCGATGAGACTGCAACGATCTTACAGGACTCTCTCGGGGCCAATTCTTCCCCGATCCCCGCAGATTCAATGGCCACCCAGCTCCACGGAACGCCAGGAACGAATGACAACGCCGCCACCCTCATTGAACCAACTCCAGGGATCAAGTCGGAGAGTTTTGGTACTGCCCCAGGGACAGGGAGCGAGCGCGATTTTCAAACAGCCCCGACAATCATTGGTGATCACGCGCCGCAATCCCAAATACCGACACAGCCTGGGGCGTTTTCAAACGTCGGATATGGGGCGGCGCCAACTCCCGGAAGCTCCGTGTCAAAAGCGTCAAGCGGCGACTTTAATTCAGTCGCGCTGTCGAAAGGCGGATCGAAATCCCATTCTTCCGGGGCGTCTAACATTGCTCAAAGTAGTATGCTCACTGGATCGGGCACCCAAGCCCTCGACGTTGACGACCTTATCGGCATGGAGTTAGGGACTTGGACTCTGAACGAACTCCTCGGGAAGGGAGGTATGGGCGCGGTTTACCGAGCTTCCAACGCCGAGGGAAAGGAAGCAGCGGTTAAGGTCATACTGCCGGGGCTCAATGCTGGTGTGAAGTTCATCATGCGCTTCAAGCAAGAAGCCGATGTCCTTAAAAAACTCAGTCACAAAAACATCGTCGGATACCTCGACTATGGAGAGGAGCCTTTTCCATACTTGGTTTTAGAGTTCGTGAAGGCGGACGACCTAAAAGACGTCCTTAAAGAGCGCCGCCGTTTCCCTGTCGAAGAAGTCATTGAAATGGGTATTCCAATGTTGGAGGGCTTGGAGCACGCCCACAAGAAGGATATTGTTCACCGCGACCTTAAACCCGAGAACATACTCCTCTCAAAAGACGGCGTGATTAAACTAAGTGACTTTGGATTGGGGCGAGAGGGCGCTGGAGCGGATCAGCGTTTGACCGTGACCGGCCGAGCCATGGGCACACCCTATTATATGGCTCCCGAGCAAATTGACGATGCCAAACGAGCCGATTGGCGCTCCGATATTTACGCCTTTGGCACCATGACCTTTCACCTGCTCACGGGTCAACCGCCGTATACCGGTACCCAAGCGCAGATTCTCTCGGGGCATTTCAATAAGCCCATTCCTAAACTTCGCGCATGGACACCCAAAGCACCGATCGCCCTCGAAAAACTCATCATTGAGATTATGGCTAAAGAGCCTGAAGACAGACCTCAGAGCGCACGGGAAATCATTGATCGCCTGCTTGAAATAAAAGAAGAAATCAGCGCATCGAAGCAGACGAATACGGGCATTAAACTGAACATTGACGTGGGTGACAAAGTCAATGATTGGAAGCTGACGAGTGTTCTCGGAATTGGAGGAATGGGAAAGGTCTTTAAGGCCGACAACGACGGTCGAATCGCCGCTTTAAAAGTTCTGTCGCCCATGGTCGCGCAAGACCCGACCGCCCGTCAACGCTTTGAGCGGGAGATCGCGCTCACTCGCGCCTTGAAGCATCCCAATATCGTCGAAGTCTTCGACTCTGGGGTGGCCAAAGTGCATGAGCTTCAGTATCCATTTATGGCCATGGAATATGTGAAGAGCGACCTGGCGAAGCTGCTCGACAAACATGGCCCACTCAAACCAAAGAAAGCAGTCGCGGCGGCGATAGGAACCGCAGAAGCTTTGGCTCGGGCGGCTAAAGAAGGCATTGTTCACCGGGACATCAAGCCAGAGAACATCCTCATTGACGGCAAGCATCTCAATGAAGAGAACATTCGTGTCGCCGACTTCGGCGTCGCATCGGTGACGAACTCAGCGGGGGATTTAACTCGAACAACCGCCGCCATTGGCTCTCCTCATTACATGGCCCCCGAGCAGGCCCGCAACACTAAAAATCTCGACCAAAGAGCCGATATTTATGCTCTTGGCGCGACCCTTTACCATCTCTTAACCGGTCGTCGCCTCTTCACCGCTGAGACCATTCAAGGATTGCTTCTGGCTCACGCCCAAGAGCTCCCAGAGCGGGCTGATGAAGTGCTCAATAAGGTCCCAGAAGATCTTGCGTGGATCGTTGATTACATGGTCCTGAAGAAGGTTGAGGATAGACCAGGGGACTGGCCTGAGGTCCTCGGCGACCTGCGGGCCTGGGAGCAAGATAAACTTGACCCCGATCGCTTGAAGGCCATCAAAAAGGCTGTTCGTCGAGGTCGCGCTCACTTTGAAAAGAAAAGCCCGATTGTCGCGATTCTTTCGGGGGTCGCGTTAGTCGTCGCACTGGTTCTCACCGTGTTGAGCTTCACCATGAATCGCGGTGACGGTCCGCGGGATCCCTATGAAGATATTCGTCAACGCCTCGTGGAAAGTCGCGATTCCACGGTTGCGTCTCTCAATGATTCTCCTGACTTAGAATTAATTAGTCGGGCGATGATTGAAGTCGACAGCCTCGATAAGACATTACTGGGAGTCGCGGAAAAGTCCGAAACAGCGATCCCTGAGGATCTCAACGGAGACATTCCAAAGTTCCGCCAGTCCATTGATAGCGCTGTCATTACCTGGG
>JARGOJ010000634.1:2367-5580 GCA_029210225.1 Planctomycetota bacterium | reverse complement strand
TCGGTCTTGGTGGGGCGTAGCTAGGGAATTTGATACCGAGGAGCTGGCTGGAGCGTTCGAATTTGCTGATTTGGGAGGGACGCAAGCCCTTGTTCTGGCTCATGACATTGCAAACGAAGTGAAAGGCCGACGGGTCGCCTGAGATAAACTCGCACTCAAGCTCGCGAAAGCTTGGGCCTGTGCTCGCTTCTGGGGTGAGGGCCGTGGAGTGGTCGAAGCTGAGTTCGGCTTTGTAGGCGCTTGTCTCAATGATGAACTTCTGCCGCTGGCTCTTTATGACGAGCAGAGGAGAAAGCTCACCCTTAAGTTTGAGGGGCCAGGTCTTCTCTATCCAACGCTTGAGGACTTTCGGGGCGTTGTCGCGAGCTTTGAGCGGGAGGCTGTGCTCTTCGCGGCTCATTATTAATTCTGGGATAAGGGGGATCGACTTGATATCCAAGTTCTTCTTCCCGCTCTTATTCCGGAGCCTGGCGGATAAGCCGGCGCGAGCGATGCACCGATCTTTCGTGTCTAGATAGGTGTCGAGGTTGTCGCCTTTCTTCACAGGGGTGAGTGTGGCGATCGATTTCAGCTGATCTAGAAGGTCCTCGAAAGAGAACGCATCCTGACAGATCAGTTTGAGTTCGATTTCCTTTGCCATAGCGTGGGCCCTCTCTTTCCCGTTGTCAAATCGCCAGCTTCGCGAAAATCCCTAGGACCATGATAGAGCTTTGGGCCCCGATCGGAAAAGCGCCGATCAAGTTTAGCGACGGTCTCCGAGGGATAGGAAGCGGGCTTCAACGCCCCGCTTGGCTATGGACTGCCTCAAATTCGGCGAGGATGTGAGTCATGAGAGTTTGTCGTTGAGAATCGGTGTCAACGGTCTCAAAAGGGAAGGATAAGTAGTGAATGACAGAGCTTTGGGAGCTTCCACCAAAAGACCCGGTGTAGGCTATTCCAGCGTTGCGTTGATTTGAATAGCGCAATAAGGGAGTGGATCCTCCAGATGGACTGATGTAGTCGGGGAAGTCTTCAGGATAGGCCGCTGTCGTGCCTCCAATGCCGAGTGACACCTGAGACAAACCTGCTAGACCGTTAATGTTGGGGCTTCCAGAGTTGTCTCCGGAGTAGCTGGCGTGGAGTGTATCCCTTAAAAATGCGCGGTCCAGGCTGTTCCCCTTTGACAAATCATAGGCCAACTCAGAACCGGAGATCAACAGAGCGCCGCCGCCCTCTAAAAAGGTGCGAAGGGCATCTTGCTCGTCGTTGGTGAGGCTTTGATCGAGGTCGGATTGATCTCCAGCGAACCAGTTGACCGTGTCATATCGGGATAGAAGCACGTCCCCATCGGTCACAGCGTTCGCCGAGCACGACTCGAAGCCGAATCCACTTTGGGCGATCGCTTGGCCATGAATCGCAGCCAAGCTATGAATTCGACCTTGAAGTGAGCTGCCCTGACTCCGGTGAAATCCGTCGACGACGAGGACCCTCCGGGGACCTGGGGCGAATCCGTAGACGTTGCTGCGGGGACCTTCCTGGCCATTTTCATCGACCGCAGCGACAACGAAGTAAGTCGCTGCAGTGAGATTTGAGAAAGTGTATTCGATGCTTTGCGGAGAGAGGGTGTTTTCGTCGACGATCAATTGAAAGCTCTGTCCAGCAGCGCTCCGGTAAATCCTGAGGCCTCGGGCTTCGCTACTGTTAATCGATGACCAGGACACTGTGACGAGGCCGCTGTTTTCTTGAACCGAATAAATCTCAGGGGTCGGGGCCCCAAGACCTGAGAGAACAGAATGCTGGAGCATTTCCGAGAATAGAAAACGGGCTCGGACAATGTTCCCGTGGCTATGATCGAGGGGGACAATGATGCTTTGGCTGCTTTGGAGATTACGCGTTGAGAGTGACGTCGCGACGTTGACCCCAGCGTTTCGTAGCGCCGACGCCAAAGCGAGATTGTTCGTTCGCGTCGAGCCTGCTCCCTGATAAGTCGATACAAACTTATGGCCGGCTTGTTTGGCCCAGTTCTCGAAGATGCTTGATTGTCCATAGAGGGCATCGTGGAGGTAGACTTCGCGAATCACCGAGTCCATCCCGCCTCTTGAGAGGCAGCGGGAAATGGCGAAATAGCCGCCGCTGTGACCGGAGATCGCCAAGTTCTCTATGTTCCCCGCGCTCCCAATCACTCCTTCATTCTTCAGCTTCACCAGCACTTCGTCGAGCAGTCTCTTTAACCCGTTGCTGTCTTCAAGCTTCCCGATGCCGCTGTCGCTCGCTCTGAGGGGTCCTTGGGGAATGACTAGGACAGCGTTTCGGGCGGCGAGGACCAACTGCTGACGATATTTGTGCTTCGCGTCGGTCTCGTTGATTTCGCCACCATGACCGTGAAAGTGGAGCAGCACGTTGAGCTTGTTGGTGATACGAAAGTTCTTCGGGATGAAGACCATGACTCGGTCGTCGGTGAAGGATCGGGACGAGTGGGGATAGGGAGCATTTTGGAAGGATTCGATGAGGGTGTAGCCGAGGGAGTCGCTCTGCCAGTTGTTGCTCTGTGGCGTACAGACTTGAACGGCGGGCGTCGTTGGGTTGGGGGGCGTTGGGATTGTTGGGGCTGGGTTGGATCCAGGTTGAGTCGCGGAGCTGCTTGGACTCACGGTGGAGGGAGCGCCGCCGGATGATCCTGAAGATGCTTGATTGCAGGAGCAGAGCGCTGTGATTGGAA
Organism: Planctomycetota bacterium; assembly: GCA_029210225.1. Lineage (GTDB taxonomy): Bacteria > Planctomycetota > J058 > J058 > JARGOJ01 > JARGOJ01. The sequence goes on along the minus strand of JARGOJ010000634.1, from coordinate 2,882 downwards.
TGATGAGAAGGAGTGAGAATAGGGAGGATCGGTGAATCATGCGTGAATCCTTCAATGCTATCGGAGCTTCAATGCTCTTGTTAGCCAGGAAGGACGAAGAATCGTTCTGAAAAGATGACAAAAAACAAACAACTTGGGTGAGCCTGGCTGTAAGCCGGATTCTGTGCCACCGAGGTGACGATGATCATCTATCTACGAATGCCGTTGCCGACATTCTTTAGCAACACACCCGAGGGTCTTAACGAGGCAGGCGGCCTCATGCCCTTCTACTTGGTCTTGCTCCGAGTGGGGTTTACCATGCCAAAGACGTCACCGCCTTCGCGGTGCGCTCTTACCGCACCTTTTCACCCTTACCTCTTGAGGTTTTAAGGCCTCAGGAGGCGGTTTATTTTCTGTGGCACTTTCCCTAGGATTGCTCCCGGTCGGCGTTACCGACCACCCTGCCTTATGGAGTCCGGACTTTCCTCCCCTCGAATCGACCTCCGAAGAAGTCGTCTGGCGGCGATCATCCACCT
>JARGOJ010000634.1:0-2357 GCA_029210225.1 Planctomycetota bacterium | reverse complement strand
AGCTATCTGCTCTTCGGCCCATTATCCGAGGTAAAGAATTTTACCGCAATCCCCGCAATGGACTAACTCTCGACCTGATTCGATGCGAACCATGTCATTGGGTCGAACCGCGACATAACATCCCTGGCAAATGCGATTGATGATTTGCGCGAGAGTTTTCGACCCATGCTTCTGATAGACGCGGTTGTATTTACCTCTGTCATCTGATTCGAGGCTACTTTTCAAAACCGCCTCTCTTTTTTCGGCGGCTTCCTCGTAGGATTTCTTCAAAACAGCGATTTCTGCGGCGATCCGAGTTTCTGATTCTTTAAGAATCTTTTTTGCATTTGCCACGACGAGTTTTTGCTCTGTGAGCTTTTTCGCAAGCTCTTCGCGTTGCTCCATGGCTTCGAGGATCTTGGTCTCAACTTCGGAGATGGTCTCCCGCAAACTCTCGATCCTACGCTGATGAGCCTGGTATTCTTCGTTGCTTGTGGCGGCATTTTGAGCGATGGAGGCTTTGTTCAAGCCGCCTTCAGCCTCTTTGCAGTCCTTTTCCATCTTCCGCGTGTTGAGGTCAAAGTCTTTGACTTCTTTTTCTAACGCGGCGAAGCTCGCCTCGGTTTGTTCCAACTTGATTTGGTCATTGCGAAGGGCTAAGGGTTTCTCTTTCAAACGGCGGTCGAGCCGTGCTACTTCGCGGTCGAGGGCCGCCAACTGCTTTAACCCTTTATTCACCTCTTTCATGACTTGCCTTTCCTCTTAATTCACTAGAGAACGTTGCTGTTCTTCACGAAAAGAACGGATCTTCCCCCGAAATCGTCGATGCATTATAGAATCCGTCCCGTCGTCATTCCTATCCAAAGAAACGGAGAACTGCGGTGAGATTTCCTCCTGGCCTGGTTGTTGTCATCACCGGAGCGGGGTCAGGCATCGGGCGGGCAACCGCTTTAGCCTTCGCTTCCAGGAAGGCGCGAGTCTATCTCGTGGACATTCGTGAAGACCGTCTGACCGAGGTAAAAAAGGAGATAGAAAAAGATCACGGTCTCGCTTTCGTCAAAGTCGTTGATTGCACGAGCCCTGAAACCTTGAAATCCTTGGCCGCAGAAATCTATGAAGTGGAGGGCCGCGTCGATGTTCTTCACAACAACGCGGGCGTGGGACATATGAATGACATTCAAAAGACCAGCATCGCGGACTGGGAGTGGGTCATGAACCTCAACTTCTACGGCGTAGTCTACGGTGTCGAAGCCTTTCTGCCCTTCATGCTTAAGCAAGAATCTCGGGCCAACATATTTAATACAGCGAGTATGGCGGGCTTGCTCGGCTTCCCTCGCATGGCGCCCTATTGCGCGAGCAAGTTCGCGGTGGTCGGGCTCTCTGAGTCCTTGAATGCCGAGTTAGCCGACCAGGGAGTCTCAGTGACGGCGATTTGCCCAGGGCTCATCAAGACCAATATCAGCGCAGATGGCCGCATGAACTATCGCGAGGGCAACGCCAATATCTTCGACCGCTTCGGAGGCAGCCCTGAGAAAGTGGCCAAGAAAATTGTCTCCCTAGTCGGTCGCTCACGAAGCGTTCAGACCGTGGCGTCGGGAACCTATCTGCTTTGGTTGATAAAGCGACTTTCTCATCGCATGTTCTCCGCGCTGCTTCGAAGATCGGAAGCCCGGGAGAACAAGAAGCGCCGGCAAACCCAGGATCTTTCATGACCGACTTGAAACTCTTCGGCGATATCTTCCAGCGAGCGGCACTTGGTGAGTGCCTGGGGCCCTTACTCCAAAATCCCGATCGACTTAGCAAGAGTTTCAAGACCCTCAAATCGGCGCCTTTCATGAAGCTTATCGAGGTCCCAGGTATCAATCCGTGGCTTCATGAACAGACTCGCCAAAGTGTCATTGAGGAGGTTGGCGAAGAAGCTTGGATCTTGATTCTCAGTCCTGACAGCGCGATCTTGATCGACCGTGCTCGAATTTGGAATCCCCGTTGCTACGCGGAGCTTTACCTCGCCAAGACATCCCCAAAGCTTCTTGCTCTCCTTCAATGGTTGGGGCGAGGGCCTGCGGGCTTGGAACGCTGCCGAAAAAAGAGCGAAGCGCTTTGTCCCTCGATATTTGTGAGAGGAAAGGCCTTTGAATCCAAGTTAAAGAAGAGCAAGCGGAAGAAGCGCGGAGCTTTCTTCACCCCGGAGTGGCTCGCACGGAGGATGGTCTATGAGACTCTGGCCTCGGGTTCGGTCCGTTCAAGCAGCGAAATTCAGAGCCTTCGTATCCTCGATCCGTCCATGGGTGCGGGCCACTTCTTGCTTGTAGCCCTCGATGCCCTCGCGTGGGGGCTATGCTGTGCTTGGTCTAAAGAGAATCGCCTCTCTTCTATTG
>JARGOJ010000633.1 GCA_029210225.1 Planctomycetota bacterium | reverse complement strand
AAGCACACATTCTTGCTTTTCAAGAATAATATAACCGCGACCGCCTTCTGCTCCTTTCAAAATGGGGTTTCCTACGAAAATTGTGCTCCTCGCCTCGATTATTCTTGGAAAAGCCTTCAACGATCAGGCAATATCAACTCGCTGTCTAAGAACGACCGCTCTCTGAATGACAAGACCGCTTCTAAGGGTTCTCAACACCCATTTATTTCGGCTTAGCAGCGGCTGAAACCAGCCCGGTCCTTCACTCTCAAAACTCTAGCCTTCAGCTCTCACTTTTGGAGCGTTGACTACGGTCTAATAGTTCTGAAACATGAGAAACAGACCGAGAAAAGCGATGTTTGAATCAATTCCACAATTTTTGGATTACTGGGCAAAGAAGAGGGGAGAGCAAGCGGCTCTTCACGTTCAGGATCATGAATCTCAATGGCGGGTCCTGACCTGGGCTGGATTGTTCAATTTATCAAGCGTCTCAGCTTTCAAAGCAGGGAATCAAAGCCAAGGACCGAGTTCTGTTGCTCGACCTTGATCCTCATCTCAATATTCCGACGCTCTTCGGCCTCTGGATCATTGGGGCGACCCCACTACAGATGGCCCTCCCGCCAAAGTTTCAAAGCAAAGACCTGACGGTCATCCTTGAGCGCTGGCATTGCCATTGGGCCTTAACCTCGTGGCTTAAGCCTCTCCACCATGAGCAGCTCACCGAACTTGAAGATTGGAGCCTCCCCACAGATTCCCAGGGAGAGATAGCTCCAGAGCGCCTCAAAGCCAATCCTGAAAGCCTTGCCTTTTTACAATTGACCAGCGGAAGCACAGGCAGCCCAAGAGCCGTCGCGATTGGTGAGCAGCGTCTATGCAAGCACCTCGCTGCGATGTCGATCTCCTTGCCCCCCGGGCCCAATCCATTGACCGTTTCCTGGCTGCCTCTCTACCACGACATGGGCCTCGTCGGCGGCCTGCTGTACACCCTTTTCAACGGCAGCACTTTGGTCGCGGCTTCTCCCAAAGCCTTCCAACGCTGGCCATTTATGTGGCCCCAACTGCTCTCCGATCACAAAGCAAGCATCACCGTTGCGCCTCCCTCTGCTTATGCTCTTCTTGCTCGACTGGGTCCTCGAATTCGACGGAAAGGCCTTGACCTTTCCAACATCCACCAATTTGTCATGGGCGCTAGTCCCATCCCAGCAAGCGTTGTTCGAGATCTAAAAAAGTCCCTCGCCCCCAGTGGATTAAAAGAGACCGTCATGGTGCCGGCATACGGAATGGCGGAGGCCACTCTAGCGATCTCTTTCCCAAAGCCTCACAGTTTGCCAAAGATAGATTCAATTAAAAAAGCGCCCTTTGAAACCAAGGGGCAAGCGGTCAAAGGTCAGGGACTCGAATTTGTCTCTGTCGGCCGAGCCATCAACGGCACTAAGCTCCGAATTGTTGACGACGACGGCGTGGAGCAACAAGAGCGTCGCGTCGGCGAAATACAAATCCGCTCAGACAGTTTAATGCTCGGGTATACAACTGGAGAGAGCATCCAATCGATGGATCAGAATAAATGGTTCTCAACGGGAGATTTAGGCTATCTCGCCGAAGGTCATCTCTTTGTGAGTGGCCGATCCAAAGAACTAATCATCTGCAATGGACGGAATTTCTTCCCCGATAACATTGAACTCACCGCCAGCGAACATCCCAAAATAAAATCCGGTACTGTGGCAGCCATCGGCTTAGATTCCAAAGACAAGTCCGATCAGCTGATCGTTCTAGTTCTTGAAAGTCGATTGGACAATGGAGAGAAGCAAGAACTCGCGAAAGATCTTCAACAGTTTATGAAGATCCAACTCGTTCCTGTCTCCCGAATTGCATTTACAAATCCTGGAACCTTGCCACGGACTACAAGCGGAAAACTGAAAAGAGCTCAGATTCTAAAAAACCAGGAGAAATTGAACTTTCTTGACATAACGCCTCTGAAAAAGCCGTCCTTCCTGGATAGTCTTGTAAAACGGCAAATTCGAGGGAAGGACCCCAAAACGGAATCTCAAATCGCTCAATTCATTCTAAAAAGCCTTAATTCAGCCCTTCCTATTCCAGCAAAACAGTTAAGCTCACAAGCAAGTCTCCTCGAAATGGGAGCCGACTCATTGACTCGTTCGGACTTACAATTTCAAATTGAAAGTCGCTTCAACATTGATCTTCCCATTGGCCTCTTCGACTCGGATAAATCTGTCGAAGAAATAGCGGCGCTCTGCTCAGAGTTGAGAGAGCAATCCCAGGCAGCGAATCAAAAGGTCATGGAGCCTGCCTCTCAATCCATTCCCTGGAGTCCTCTCCAATGGCGCTTTCTTTTCTCTCCGTCCAAACCCGAGCGACGATCTGAGATCATTCTTCATTTACGCTGCCCAAACGATCTATCTGTGGAAGCGCTCTCCCAATCGTTGAACTGGCTTACAGCAAGGCATCAGGCACTCCGCTTGCGACTCCGAAAGAGAAATGAGGGTTGGGACCAGTATGATGGAGGCGCGAGTTCGTCGGTAAGTTTAGAGCTAAAATCTATTCCGCCCGGGACGTCCATCGCAGAATTCGGCCTAAACACAGTGTTAGAGCTTCGCTCAAAACTCAACATTGAAGAGGGCCGTAATCTGTGCGCCGCATTGATCTCAAAAGATGAAAAGCAATCCGTACTTATTCTCGTGGTCAACCACTTTGTCTGCGATGGCTGGTCAATGGCCATTCTGCTCTCGGACCTTGAGAAAGCGTACCGAGCGTTCTCCCTAGAACAATCTCCAAGAACTCAAGCTCTCCCTAATGAAGCCTCGGTCTCCGAATGGACCTTGGCATTGAAAGAGCTTGCCGAGCGATCTGACCGATCGCTTTTAACGTTGAATTGTTCCAGGTATTCACCCGGCGCTGACACGTGGTTCTTTGAAGACGAGGTGCCATTTACAGGTCCTCAAAGTCACGCTTTGGCGAAGTCATTTCTAACTGATAGAGACCGACATGACTTCCTTCTCACAATCTTCATTAGAGCGTGGGCCGAAGCCACTGGGCGAAACGAGGGAGTCGTTCAATTGGAGAATCATGGGAGGGGCCAACTTGGGAACCTAGATTCAAGAAGAACTGTTGGTTGGCTTGCAATGCGGTATCCTTTCTCATTTAAAGTTCGTCGTGAACTGAGTGTCACTGAGCAAACGAGAGATTGGCGACGAGAAATGGATTCGAGGCCCTATTTCGGATTGGCTACCTGTGCATTGGAAGCTTACTCTCAGGCGCCTGAGGACAGGGCTATGCCAGATATTCAATTTGATCTGAGAGGACAAAGCTTTGAAAACCCCAATAAGCTAGGTCTGTTCCCGGCCATTCGCTCCAGCGCGACAGACAATTTCAGGCGTTTAGGAGAGACACCAATGGGGTTGACGGTCAAATACAAAAGTCGAGAGCAGAGCTACCGTTTCTACTATGACCCGACCTTGATCAAAAGTGACATAATGAAGTCGCTTATCCAGCACTTTTCAACGATGTTGCAAGCCAACTTAATGAAGAACTCCCAATTGGCCTGACACAGTCAAACTGTATGGCCCAAGGCAAACAAAGAGCAGAAGCAATTCCCGATGATTCAACGTCGTCGGGTTTTCAAGTATAAGACGGCATCCAAGTGTTCCTTCGGCGTGTCGTGAACTGGGTTATCCACCGTAAAAACCAAGATTCCTTCTTCTTGTTTTAAAAAGGTTATCGACCTCCGCTGCCTATCAAGTCCTGCCCCCCATTCAATAAAGCTGTCACTACGACTCAACAAGATTGGATCAAAATAGACATCTTCTATTTCGCAATGTAGCTCCGTCTCTCCTGAGAAATGTACATGGCAGGAAATCACTCGGTCCCTTGACCTGAGGAACACCCATGAGCAGGTGGCAAGACATAAAAGCGACAGGATCAACAGGAGGGTCGCCGAAGGAGTTCTCTGAAAGAGTGGGCGAGCCATTTCTCCCTTTGCAAACCGAGACAAGGGCTTAGCTCGAAACAACGAGGCCATCCTCCCCCCTCTCTATCAACGTTCCATTTTTTAATTCTAAACCTCGATCCACATGAGCTAAGGTTCGCTGTCGGTGAGTGACGAGGATACAGGTTATTCCCTGCTTACGAATATTCTCAATAATCTTCTCCTCAAGCTCTGGCTGACAGGCGCTGGTCGCTTCATCGAGGAAGAGGATTTGTGGTTTCTTGCAAAATGCTCGGGCCAATAGTATTCGCTGCTTTTGCCCTGTTGAGACTTGTCCTTCTGCGGTAAAGGTTGTCATTCCCCGATGCCAACTCTCCACCTCCTTGTCAATGCAGGCCAATCGCAAAGCGTCTCTCACTTCTCGCAATGATGAAAACTCTTCATGAGCGACATTCATCTTGACATTCGCAGGACTCAATCGTTCGTTTTGAGAGACAAAGGCCACATGCCTACGCAATTGATCGGGATTCAATTCATTGAGACTCACTCCACCAAAACGAACACGGCCGGCCTCACACTCCAAGAAGCCTAGCAACGCGCGGAGCAATGTTGACTTCCCCTCTCCCGACCCGCCAGTAATTGCAACAATTTCTCCCGGCTGAACGACGAACGACACGTCCCTAAAGACAGCCCTAGCGAGCCCGGGAAAGGTCAGAGACAAGTCGGCCACTTCAATCTTGTTGAGCCGATCTTTGTTCGCGTCGCCGCCAAATACAGGGCTGTTCAAAAGGGGCTTAAGCACCGCCCAAGATTCCCGGCTCTCTAAACCGTTCAACATCCCTCGTAGAAAGACTACAGTCCCTAGAAAGAAAAGCCATAAGATCATTGTGAACCCAAGTCCCACGTCCTCAAAAGGCCCTACTAAGACTCTCGATACAGCAATAAAGACGACGAATCCGAGCACCTCATAAAAATTCAACAATGCTGCCGGACTGTTCCCTGTGCCCAAGTTCAGAAGCCGAGAACTGTTTTGTTCTTTCCACTGGCGCAATGCGATCGCCTCGGCCCCAGCCCCCCTTAACCGAGCGACAGAACAAAAGACGCTGAATAGATAACTGCGCGCTCTCGAAGTAAGCCGCTTCCTTTCCTCACGTTCTAGGTTTGTGTGGCGAAACAAGACGTAAAGGACAACTCCAAAAAACATCGCAAGCAACATAAATAGCGCTAGCATTTTTGAAGGAAGCAAAATGAGAAAAAGACACAAAAAAATAAACACAATAAAAAGCCAAGACAATGAGATCGTCCCGTCTCTCCAAACAGCGAGTTGATTTAAATGTTGAACTAACTCTAGCGGCGGAAGACTTTTGATCGTCGTGACCCGTCGGGTCAACAACCGTAGCCACAACGCTGGGAACATCCTGAATCCCAAAGTCTCAGAAAGACGACGCTCACTTCTTAGCAGAGCCCATAAAGCCGTACCGATACCTACTAGAAATGTCGAGAGAATCAGCAAGGTGGCATTTGGTTCAAAATGTACCGCAAAATTGAACCAGCGCAGCAAAATTGGTATCAACGCCAGAAAGCAACCTAAAGTGATCACCGTCAAAAAGAACGCCCCTAATCGAAGCTTCTGACCATTCAAAAGCCACTTCACGATAGAGA
>JARGOJ010000632.1 GCA_029210225.1 Planctomycetota bacterium | reverse complement strand
GTTTGGTGTGGTCTGAGCTGTTGGGGGGGCTGTTGGGTCGTTTCCAAGGTTCTGATTGACAATCGCGGGGATTGTTTCGGTGGGTGTGGGCGCGCTGGCTTGTTCGGTCTCTTGCTTTGGGAGATCGGCGACGCGTCGAGCGGCGGCGTTTCGAGCTAGCAATTCGAAAGGCTTGATCGTGATGTCGGTCTTTGCGCTGCCCCCTGAGACTTCACCGAGCTGATTGCTCATGCTTCGGCTCTGAATTTCTTCTCCCTGAAACTCGGCGAGCAGTCGACCGTTTTCAAGTTTCGCGACGCTCTTTTGCGTCACTTGCTTCCCCGCGACTTTGCCGCTTCGCTCCACGTCGTAAGAACCATCAGCGCGTTGCCGAATGGTGACGGTCCAAGGCCCGTCCTGGTAGAGACCTTCCAGTTCGTCTCCATAAGCGCTCGGGAGCGCGAGGGAGAAAAGAAAGAGAAGGGCGAAGAGCTTGAGTGTTTTTGCCATGTTCATGTCCATGCGGGAAGTCTTTGATAAGGACTTTAATTATTCCATAGAGATGGGCTCAGCAAAAGCCAAATTCAAGAGCTTACCCAGACGATACGTTCACGCTTAGACACGCTATTCCACGAAGTCATGAGGTAAATCCGAAGAGCACGAGACTTGGACAGTCAGAGAATCTCAGGTAAACCGCTGGAACAGAACTTCCTGGATAGTTCACGTTCCTCGTTGAAACCTCTTTCATTCTTGGCACTGCTCGGTGTTTGATGATCTATTTTGCCTATGAGCAAAGGTCCAGAAAAAAGCATTCGAGCAATCTTAGGCACGATGAAGTGGCCCCCAATAAGATCATTCGAAGGGATCGCCGGCCATTTACACGGTGGCTGGGTCATGACAGACGAGGCCGGAACCCGCTTCCTCATCAAGCGCAGTCGTCACAGAGCCCCGTCTTTCCTCAGCAAAGAACTCTCCACGCTGGCTTGGCTTAGAGAAGAGGGATTACAGCCTGTCCCCAAGGTCTTAGCTTACCTCGAAGGAGATGCCGGCGTGGAAGGCTTTCTTGTTCTCGAATACATTGACGCGCCAAACGGTGACCAGTGGCTTAAGAACCAAGGACAAGTTGAAAAAGAGGGTTTCTATCGCGCCATGGGGAAGAGCCTTCAAGCTCTGCACCAGTTATCCGTAAATCCTGAATTTTTTCAGCCCAAAGACCTCTCCAACATTATCGAAATGGGTCTGAGGCGTGCCGCGCCCTTTCTCAAAAAGATGGAAGAGATCAACTCGTATCTCCAGAATGAATTGACTCGATATCCAGTTCAATCTCCGTGCTTTCTCCACAGAGATTTTCGCGAAAGAAATATACTCGTGCAGACCATCAAGGGCCAATTAAAGCTCACGATGCTCGACTTTGAATGGGCCTCTGTCGGTGACCCATTCTTCGACCTCGCCGGCAGTCGCCTCCCTTTTTCAAAGTTCTCAGATTCATTTATTGCCGGCTATACAAATGATTGCGGATTAAGTTCCGATGATTGGCGCAAACTAAGATTTTACGCGGTTCTTGATCTTCTCGATGTCTTCACTCGGCAAGAGGAATTGACCGTCGATATCTCTGGTCTCATTTATAGGCTGACTAAGACCTTAAAAAAACACCTGGCGCTTTTGAGAGAGAGCTCATGACACTGAAACCCTGGTCGCAGGACCTTGAAGCGATCGATGCCGTTCGAGAAAAACAGGGGCGTATTGTCGTCGCCTCCGGCTGCTTTGATTTCATTCATATCGGCCACTTAGAACACTTCAAAGAGGCGCGCAAGCTCGGTGATTGCCTGGTGGTGCTCATAAGCGATGACGCATCTGTGAAAGCAATGAAGGGGAAAGAGCGCCCTGTCTTTCATGAAACAGATCGGCGAGACCTGCTCCTCGCTTTAGAACCCGTCGACTTTGTTTTCATTCATCCACAATTCAAGTTGCTCCCACTGCTCACCGCTCTGGCTCCCTGCACCTTTGTGAAGGGGCCTGATTATCAGGGGCAGACGCCAAAGTTACTTCGGGATATCGTCGGGGATATTGTTGTCGCTGGAGATGTCAAGAAAGACTCGACCAGCGCCATCATTGAACGCTGCGCAACAATCTATCAACAGTCTGAAAAACGCCGAATTCGCGGAAATTAGCCGAGGCCATTGGAGACAAGAACCTGAACGCGCTGCACGGTCGCTCCTGTTTCATCTTTGAAGCCTGGACGCCGGATATCTATGACTGTGCCCGCCTGCTTCTCGGAGTTGACATGAATGGCTTCATAATCCGACTTAGGGAAAGCGCCGCCAAAGTGCTGACCCACGCACCCAGGAATCTCCTGGAAGCCATGGGAGAGAATGCGCTCTTGCAATCGAAGACAGGCTTTGTGCATTTGTTTGTGAAGGCCGAGCTTGTAGAAATGGTTGAGCGCATACTGCAGTGTTTTCTTGCGCTGCTTGTCATTGAGCCGACTTGGTTCCATTAAATACTTCCGGATTGGTGAGAGCTCTTCATGGCTCCACTCGGCCTTTGCTTGGGCGCAGAGGACCATTTCTCGATAGGCGACGACCAGGGCTTTGAAGTCTTCATCATTGTTTCCGATGCTGACATAGACGATCGCGTTGTTGTTTTCATCTTCAATGATTTTTTGATCTTGGAGATGAGCCCGACGAAGAACACCGATGATTTTCTCCTTTGGAACTCGAGAGTAAACGAGACGTCTCTCTAAATAATTGTCAGGAATGATGTTTCGGATCGTCGTCGATGTTCCCAGCACCGGACCAGGACTAAACTTAAAGGTCTCTCGCCGTTGTATTCGGAGAATGAGCCTCGTGACTAGGTGGCTCGCGGCCTTTTCAATCATTGAATGAAATGGGTCGTACATCGTGTGAACTAGCAATCGGTCTAATGATCGCAAGATCCGATTCAAGAATTGAGTCCCCTTCGATCCGGCCTTGTCCTCGACGGACAGCTCATGCCAATCGGTCTTGCCCCTTGCTAACAACAAGGTCAAGCGCTCTGGAATAAGTCGGTCAAACTCCTTTATCTCAGCCATAAAGTCATCGATGTCATCAAAGAGGCTCTCTTCAACGGTCACTGGAATGCTTTTGGTGACGCGTTTCTCTTTCTTCTCTTCATTATGCTCCGCCTTGCGAGCCGAGCCCCGATACTTCTCAACCGTATAGCGTTGGCCGTTCTTCTCAATTTTCTCGAGGATCGCCGCATTCAAATCGATCCCCAAGTCGGAGGACAGGGTCAACGCGAGAACCATGACATCCGCAAGCTCGTCGCGGATGCGCGCCATCAATTCGGGCTTCTCGGCGATTTCTACGGACGATTCGTCTTTGCGCCATAGGAAGATCTCCTGAAGCTCCGCCGCCTCAATCGATAGCGCCGCCGCCAAGTTTCTAGGGCTGTGGAACTGCTTCCAATCTCTCGCATCCCTGAACTCCATGGCTGTCTTGGCGGCCTGGGTCAAATCGAATGAATGATCTGTCACGGTTTTTTCTTCCTTCGATCCACGAGATAGGGACGACTGAGCGCCTCTTTGACATGAGACAGGTCAGGCCCCGGTGTCCCCTGCAGTCGAGCTGATAACTGAGGCAATCTGTCTTGACCCCAGAATAACTCTCCTTCATAAACACAAGTCGGCACGCCGAACACTCCAAGGGCGAGGCTTTCCTCTGTCTGTCGCCGAAGCCCGTCTTTCACTCTTGAGTCCTTGATTCTTGCGTCTAATGACTCGGAGTCAAGACCTAAGGACCCGACTAAATCTTTCAAGACGCTCATATCAGTCAGGTCTTTGCCTAAACCCCAGCAGGCTTGAGCGACGGTGATGGCCAAGTCTAGAGCCTTCTCTGATCCCTGAAAGAGGAACTGAACCCGCAGCGCTTCTAGGGATCGAAAGGGATGACCAGGAGGCCCCACGAGCTGAAGCCCAGCCTCATCGGCGAGGCGGGCGGCGTCCATGAACGTGTAACGGCGCTTGGAGTCCGCCTCTGCGGGCCCAACCAATCCACTTCCGGAGAGCAGCGCGGCATAAACGACGGGCCTTGGGAGCCAATGGACGTCATGGACGACGGCGAAATCCTTGGCCTTCATAAGTCCAAGCCACGCATAGGGCGAAATGAAATCGAAGTAGATAGGAATTTTGACTGAGATGGCCCTTGCTCCTTGTTTTATCTGACACCGGTGAAGTTCTTGCTGGTCTAAATCGAACAAAGCAAAGCCCGTTTCACCCCTGGAGCCCGATCATGGACGTTCTTCAAAACCGCGTCAAAGAACACATCGGTGGTATTGTTCGCATTTTTGACGTTGAAACCAGGCAAAAAGGCAAGAAATACCGGACCCGAGTGTATGAAAAGGTCCGCAGCGACAAAATGTCTCAGACCACCTACATGTGGAGGACAGAAGATGAAGCTCGCCTCGCTCACGAGCTCATAGTCAGAGCCTGCGAAGAACGGTCGAGCCACGCCAGCTGGCCAAAAATGGCCTTGGAGCGTATCCTCGAATTGCAAGCGCGATTGGAACGAGAAACGCGTATGCGCCGCGACCTCGAACGCTCAAAGCCCTTTTAGCGGCGTCATTTGGCGTCGAGTTGATAGCTTAGACTGTTTCACTCTGGGTTTGAAGAACGGCCATGAAATCTAAGGCTGGAGAACGTTTTTCGGAGAACGCTAAGAGCTGCTTCAGAGCGCTTGCAGTCTATGTTTTTGGCGGATTCTGTGTTTGTGCGCTTGTTCCCAAAGCCACGGATAAAAAGATCAATCGACTGGCGAGCATCCATGTTATTAAGAATGAAAGAGAAGTGAAGCTTTTCATAGAGACTGTTCATGCGAGTCAAAACACGGCTTTACTCTCCGATTCCCATGCCCTACTAGATAAAACGGATCTACGGGTTTATAGATTCACAGAGAAGGGAATGGACACCTTTCCTCTTCAAGAGTTCGACCAGAGATTTGGCGAAGATGGTCATTTGGTGATCTCGCACAACAACCTCTACCTTCTCAGTAAAAACGGCTCCGAATTTCTATGGAGTCGTAGAAAGTTTTGTAAGCTGTCCGTCTTTTCAAACATCGCCACATTTGATGACCCTCGAATTGAAGAGCTCTTAAATGAAGGTTCTGAAGAACGGCAAGAGGAAATTGTCTCAGAGTTAGCGGCCATTTATGACTATGAGCAAGACCGTTTTAATGCCCATGATTTTCATATGCAAAACCTAGAACGCGACTTCCAATGGATGGGCAAGCGCTACCTGTTCAAATTGACTGACAATGACATCGAAAAGCGCCTCGTCCTCCGCGAGGGAGAGCAGATCCTTATAGACCTCGATATCAATCAGCGTTGAGGAAATCCAGAAAGTCAGCCTTTCAGACCTTGCAAATTGATCGATATTAGTAGCAAATTGTTCTCTTCAATGACCCACGCTGTCACTCACCAGGAACCCTATGCGCTACGAAAGAGAACTCGGGCGGCTCCTCGTCAAAGAAGGAATCGCGAGCCCTAAGGACTTGTTGCATGCGTGGCAGAAAGCCTGCCTTTCCAGCCAGGACCTCGCCAGCGTCCTCGTCGAAGACGGAGTGATTTCGACC
>JARGOJ010000631.1 GCA_029210225.1 Planctomycetota bacterium | reverse complement strand
CAAGAGGATGAAAATTGCGATGAATCTGGAGCAGGCGATCCCGGTCGACGTGGGTGTATCTCTCTGTGGGGGTGACGCGAGCGTGTCCGAGTAATTCTTGGACAACCCTCAGGTCGGCTCCTCCCGCGAGAAGATGGCTCGCGAAACTGTGGCGTAGGGTGTGAGGGCTGACTGTTTTGGGGAGATCGACTAAGAGCAAACAGGCTTTGATGCTGCGCCAGGCATCCCGGCGATCGAGGCGGTGACCGTTGCGAGTGAGGAGCAGGGAGGGTGAAAGCTCTTTGTCGAGTTGGGGACGGGCTTCTTTGATGTAGCGATCAATTTTTTCAAGGGCCCGCGTTGAGAGTGGGACTTCTCTCTCTTTCTGGCCCTTTCCAAAGACCCGGAGGGTTGTCTCTGTGAAGAGTCCAGCACGCAGGGTTTCTTTCATTGTCGAAAGATTCAGGCCGACAATCTCACTGATTCTGGCCCCTGATGCATAGAGTAACTCGAGTAAGGCGGCGTCTCTCATGCCGAGAGGGTCGCTCGTATCTGGGGCGCCCAGGAGGACTTCGACTTGTTTGTGATTGAGGGTGTTCGGAATGGTCTGACGAGTTTTTGGGATGTCTAGTTGGTCGGCGGGGGTCTCGGGGAGGAAGCCTTCAGCGACGCAGAATCGGAAAAACATAGTCAAGGAAGATTTGCGGCGGGCGATTGTGGTCGCGGCGAGTCCTTTTGCTTTCTCCTCCATCAAAAAAGTTCTGAGAACCGATGGAGTGATTTCATCGAGGTCATCGAGGCCGCGTTTAGCCAGCCATTTATATAGGATTGTGAGGTCTCGTTGATACGCGGCTGACGTATGCTTCGAGACTCCGCGCTCTATTTTTATCTCGGATAAAAAGTCGTCGATTAGAGCTTCCATAGTGTCATCTCGTCTTATGCGAAAATCTGTTTCTTGATTTTAGGACCAATACTCAAGAAGATCTTGCCGCTTGTTCAAGCTAGTGATTCATTAATTCGGGGTTTTCCGTGACCAATAAATTCAAGTCTTCCGTCAGTTCAAACAAACATTGGATCATATTCATTGTTGTGGGGATCATCTCGCTGATTGCTGATCTAGGCACGAAGCATTGGGCCTTCAACATCAGTGGTCTGAAGCAGAACACCAACGGCACCCGAGACATGATGACAGTCATACCTGATTGGTTTGACTTTACCCTGGCCATGAACACCGGCGCAGCCTTTTCCATGTTCCGAGGTAAATTCACCTTCTTTATGATTATCTCGGTTGTGGCCTTTCTCACCTTGATTTATTTCGTTCACGTCTGCAAAAAAGACTCCTTCTTCCAGCCTGTGATTCTTGGTCTCATCTTCGCTGGGGTCGCTGGTAACTTCTGGGATCGTGTTGTTTATGAAGGAGTGAGAGACTTCATCTCTTTTCATACACCCCCCGATGGCTTCCTGTTTTTTAGTCATTATGAATATCCGACCTTCAACGTCGCGGATATCTGGATTTGTGTCGGTGCCATCACTATGGCTTTCTTCTTCTGGAAGAACGAAGAAGACGCGGATAACGCCATTAAAGACGACCCGAACGGCAAGACTGCTGCTAAAACCGACGAGAATTCTGAGGCCAAAAGCACAAAAGCAAGCTCAGAAAAAGAAACAGCAAAGCCAGGGAAAACCGCTAAGAAATAGGGTTTGGCGCATTTTCAGTCCGCATTTAGAAAATTATTTTTCTGTTCTGGTGGAAGTTTCCGCAGAGCGGACATTTCATATACTCAACTTATAGCAGGCTTCCTGACTGGGGCATGCCAGTCACCTTTGGGTCTTCTCAATACGTCACTTGTTTCGGGTGGGGTGAGAAGAGGTTTTTGTTAAGTGCGCCAGAGAGAGAGCGGTGCCTACCAGGCGTCGGTCTCGATCAGGTCGATCTGGGTCCCGTGCTCGAATTGCCAGGTGAACGTCGACGTGTGTATCGCGTTTTTACTAAGCCTGTCACCTTGTTGCGCGTTTATTAAAGATCGAAGGCCTCACCCCCAGGTGGGAGAGGTATTCGCAGTTCTCATTTCGCTGCTTTCAAACCGCCCTCGCTCTTTGCGAGGGCGGTCTTGTTCTTTTTGGAGGATTCTTTAGGAGTCCCTGGAAAGGTGCCGATGCTCTCACTCTGGAAGCAACGCCGGACCGACGTCTTTCAAACGCTCAGTCAATGGTTCGACCTCCATCCCAACGAACTGGCCCTTGCCGCCGACATGGCGGAGCAAGGGAACTATGAGTGCCACGTTCAACAAGAATCCGGACGTGAGCTTCAAGTTCCCTATGGCAGCCTCTACACGGTGCAAGCACGCCTTGTCACCGTATTCCTGAGCCACACCCCAACTTCCACCGCCGCTCACGGCGGAATCGCCGGGCGCTCGATCGTCACCCACGCCGCGGTCCATCTCCCAGCAGCGCAAAACCTTTTAACTATGGACCTGCGCAAGGCCTATCAGAACATTAAGGCCTTCAAAGTCGCCGAAGCCCTCCGTCGATTGCTCAAGACACCCTGTCGGGACATGTTCATTGAAGCTGAGCTTCGTCACATGATCGCTGACTACCTCACCCTCATTTGCACCCGCGACAAATGCCTCCCCATGGGAAGCCCTAGTTCTGCGGCTTTGTTCAATTTGGTTGCAGCGCCCTTCGACAAAACCATAGAGAAAATCGTCGCTGATATCGGCCCAAGCACTCGCTACAGCCGCTACCTGGACGACCTCGTCATCTCCTCCCCCAGCGCCCTTCCGAACAAGCTCGCAGGACAAATAAAACGAGCCGTTCTCGTTCACGACCTCGGCGTTGTCCATCCCAATAAAACACACTCTCTATCGCGGAGCAGAGGAGATGAACTGGTTATCACGGGGATCACCCATGATGGTGCTGGTTTTGCCCTTACAGCTGCGAAGATCACTGAAATAGAAGACTCCATGAAACGCGCCGTCCTGGACACGCCGCCAGATCTTCCCCGGGCCAAGGGTCTCTTCCGCTTTGTGCATTCGATCTACGGTAAAAAACGCATGCCTCGACCCATCCGAGAATTGGCAGACCGACACATGGGAGGAAAGGCATGAAATACTCACAGATTTATCAGAGCGACCTCTTCGAAACCCTTGAGCGCCTCCTCTTACTACCTAGTGGCCTGGAATCCAGACTTAGAGACGTTTACGACCCCTACGAGCGCTTCACAATTCCCAAAGGCGACGGCGGACCCGGGCGCACTATTGAGGCTCCTGTCGCCGCTCTAAAATCCGTTCAAAGCGCGATTCTTCATCAGTTGCTCTATCGCGTTCCTGTCGCTCCAGATTGCCACGGCTTTGTCCCTGGGCGCTCCATTGTCACCCACGCACGACTCCATAGAAATCAGAATGAACTCCTCAATTACGATATCGAGAACGCCTTCCCCTCCGTTTCAAGAGATCGAGTCGTTCATAGTTTTCACCGTCGCCTCGCCTCCTATGTCAAGCACCGAGCACCACGCATAGACAAAGCTCGACGCGAGAAACTCATGGAGCTGCTCGCCGATCTCGTCACATGGGACGGTCATCTGCCTCAAGGCGCCCCAACCTCAGGAGCCGTACTCAATTTGGTCCTCGCCCCTCTCGACCGAAGGCTTCGCAAAGAGGTCAGGAAGTGGAGTCGCAAGGCCTACAAGGACCTCGTTTATTCCCGTTATGCCGACGATTTGAACCTCAGCGCTCGGGAAGAACTCCCTCCTGATGCCGACGAAGTGATTCGACGAGCCATTCACCAAGCCGGATTTCGCTTCAACCCTCGAAAGGTTCACCGCGCCGACCGCGCTCTTGGTCAGACTCTTAAAATTTGCGGTATTCAGGTAGACGGTGAAGAGCTCCGATTGCCTCGTAAGAAGCTAAAAACCTATCGAGCTGTCCTCCATCACGCCTTTCTGAAGAACAAGCTCAACGGCGAAACCCGCGATCAGATCAACGGCATCCTTGGCCTGACACGAATGGTCTACGGCGACATTCCCCCACTCTTGAAGCGCCCCTGGAAGGTCCTCGTCGCGAGACACAATTTGAAAGACTACAGCGATTCCCGTCCGCAACAAATCTCTGGATACTCTGCCTCTTAGAAAGGAGACAGCCCATGCCCTACCACGACATGTATCTCGCGTTGTCTCCCGAAGCGCAGACCGCCTTCTACATGGTTGTCTGCTATGGACTCGGGCAATATCAATGCCGCCTCGATCAATTCTCAAATTGGCTCAACAACCCCGTTTCGGGATCCTCCGTCACCATGCGGAAAGACCTCTGCCGTTTCGTTCTCTACGATCTTCGGCCACTCCTGAAAAGTGTTGAACAAGAGCTTCTTAAGAGTTCGTACGAAGACGCCTGGGCCTGGCTCTCTGAAACCCCTGGGCTCAACGAAGAAGCCGCCATCGAAGTCTTACTCCAATGGCTCGACTCTCAAGCCGAACTCATTGCGTATTTTGGTGGGGAGCTTGAAGGAGACTATGAGGTTGAAGGAGAAGAAAGCCAGGAGGAAGCGTCACCGGAAGCCGGCAGCCAAGATTCCCTCGCTTACGAAGTCGTCAGAGAAGAGACCGTCGCGATCACTCCGGAAGCCTCGCGAAGCGCTCCTGACGACCCACGGCTGGCCTATGCTTGGAATCACAGCGAAGCTCATCGGGATTGGCTGCAACGCTGCGACGACCTCTTCCAGACGCTAAAAATCACCGCGCCCCTCTCCTTTCACGATGCCCTGTCGGGAGGGAAGAAGGCGAGTCAACTCCAGGCTCTTATCGATACTGGCGTCGACAACATGTCCTTTGGGGAGCACAGCTCGATCACCTGGGTTCGTGGGCTACTCTATGCCATTGCCGGGCAATGGGTGGACGCGGAGCAGTGTCTTCGTCGCCTGAGTTTCCAACAAGCCGACCATCCGGATTTGCTCGCTCAAGACCGCTTGATCGTCTTACTTGGAAGCAAAAATTGGTCGAACGCTTCGGGCTTTCTTCAAGACCTCGAACGAAAGCGCCCAGGTGATTCATTCACTCCTAATCCAGGGCAATCTTGCCGACGTCTGCTCGCCTTTAACCTCTTTGGTTTGAGCATTCGGGCCCAACAAAGCTTCAATGAAGAAAGCAATGTGTTTTGGCCCGCCGCTATCGACGTCGAGGCCCACAAACGCGGCTTGAAAGCCTTGCGAAAGTTCTCCGGAGCAGGCTTTGCCCGCTTTATCGACTCAGGAAACAAAAAAGATCGCCCCTACCTCGTCTTTGAATCACAAGGCGGCTCAGTCCTTAGCGAGTCTTTGGTCAGCGTATCCTCATTGTTTATGAACGACGTCCCCGAAAAAATTGCGAAGCTCGCCAATGCCTTGAACCGTTTTCATCAAGCAGGCTGCGTCCATGGCGCCATTCATCGGGGAAGCCTTGAGCAAGTTGGCTACGGCAGCGACCTTCAATGGACCGGCGCCTGCCCCGGGTTAAACTATCAGGCCCTACTCGACGGCCTCAACGAGGAAAGCCTTGGCACGGCTGGTCAGAGCGTCGCCCCAGAGCTCCGAGAGGGCTCCATAAGCCACACCACCATCGAAAGCGACTACTTCTCCTTCGGTTTCACC